>NZ_JBEYFY010000001.1:0-179609 GCF_040703595.1 Streptomyces sp. NPDC007084 | reverse complement strand
CGGGTGGCGGTGACGGTCGCGTACCGCTCGCCTGCCGGTGAGGGCTCCCGTCGCGTGCCGAGCGGATGCCGAACGTGTGCCGAGGCGGCGCGGGTCGCGTGCCGCCCGGATGCCCGTGCGGCGCTGGTGACGTGCCGGGTGCGGTGCCCGTGACCTGCCGGTGCGGTGCTGGTGCGGTGCCGGTGACGTGCTGGTGGCGGGCTTTGCCCTCCGGCGTGCCTGCCTAGTACCGTGGGGTGCGATTGGTGACGCGGTGCTCGTCTGTGTCATCATCTGCACGCACCACTCGCGCTCGCGTGAGCGGTTGTGCGGGAGGCGTCGCCTAGTCCGGTCTATGGCGCCGCACTGCTAATGCGGTTTGGGACTTACATCCCATCGAGGGTTCAAATCCCTCCGCCTCCGCACGAAGATCCGAGGCCCCGGTCCACTGGACCGGGGCTTCGTCGTTGCGCCCGAGGCTCCGTCGCTCCCCGGTCACCGGGGCGACCCCTCCCCGACCCCCCCAGAACCGTGTTTTCGCAGCTCACAAGGGGTGAGGCAAACGGATTTCACATGGCGGCGGCAGTCATGTAATGTTCTTCCTGTCGCCGCGAGCGGGGGAAAAGCCCGGGAAGCTGAAGACGGAAGAACAAAAAAACAAGCACTCGTAGCTTAACGGATAGAGCATCTGACTACGGATCAGAAGGTTGCAGGTTCGAATCCTGCCGAGTGCACAGCAGTTCAGAGGCCCCGTGGAGTGATCCACGGGGCCTCTGGCTTTTGTCTTGACGGCGATGTTTGACGGCAACCGCCTCAGCGGGCGGAAGTGGGGTCGATCAGACGGCTACCGGGATGCCCGCCGTGCCGTCGTCATCACCCGGATCGTTGCCGTCACCCCTCAGTGCATCCCCGACGCGGTCGAAGGCGGAGCGCTGGGAGTCGAGCCGTACGAACGTGTAGATGTCCATGGTCACGCGGATGGAGCTGTGGCCCAGGACTTCCATGATCATTCGGGCGTCGGCGCCCTGTTCGTGGAGCAGGGACGCACAGGTGTGGCGCAGGTCGTGGAAGCGGACCCTGCGCACGCCGGCGCGGGCGGACAGGGCCTCGAAGGACCGATTCAGGTTGCGCGGCTCGATGGGGTCCCGTTCTTCGTGGTGAAGACGAGGCCCTGACCCGTCCCCTTCCAGTTGGTACCGGCGGCCTTCCGGTCCGCTATCTGCTGGGCGCGCTGGGCGCGGAGCGCGGTCACGCACTCGGCCGGCAGGGCGACACGGCGGGCCGAGCGCTGAGTCTTCGGCGCGACGATCAGCAGTTCGCCGCCGACCCGCTGTAGGGCTTGCCGGACGGTGAGGACGCCTTCATGAAGATCCACGTCCGACCAGCGCAGCCCCAGCAGCTCACCCCGACGCAGGCCGACACGGACCGCCAGCTCGTAGACGGCCCACAGTCGGTTGTCACGGGCCGCCGCCAGGAGCTGACGCCCTTCCTTGGCAGTGAGCGCGACGCGGTGTGGGAAACCGCGACGCCGATACGAGAAGGGTGACCATGGCGCGAACCGAGTACTACGACGACCCAGCGGTACCCGAGCCGAACAGCCTGGTGGTCGCCGCGTCCGCCGTGGTCACCGACGAGGATGGGCAAATTCTCCTTCAGCGCCGCCGGGACAACGATCTATGGGCGCTGCCAGGTGGCGGCATGGAGATGACCGACTCACTCCCGGGAGCGGCCGTCCGCGAGGTGAAGGAAGAGACCGGACTGGACGTAGAGATCACCGGGCTCGTGGGCACGTACACCGACCCTCGCCACGTCATCGCCTACTCGGACGGTGAGGTGCGCAGGCAGTTCAACGTCTGCTTCACCGCCCGCGTGGTCGGGGGCCAGCTCGCGATCTCGGACGAGTCCACGGAGCTGCGGTTCGTTCAGCCGAAGGAGATCGATCAGCTACCGATGCACCACACGCAGCGCCTCCGGATCCGTCACTTCTTGGAGCACCGTGAGCAGCCCTATCTCGGCTGACCTCGTAGGTATAGATCTCCGACGATATTCAGCCCGCCCCACATGCCCCTGCGTAAGCTAGGGCCACCTTGGTAAGGCGGGATAGCGGGGGTAGGGCAGCATGGACGACCGGCTTCGCGACTTCGCGAAGGGCTCACCCAACTTCGGGTTGCTGTATCAGCACCAGCCGCTGCTCTGCTTGTATGGGGCTTCCGCCGAAGCGACCGTGTTCACGAACCCCAATTCCTCCCTGGTCCAGGCGGGCCAGTTCGGCGAGGTCCTCGCCGAGGAACTGGTCGCCCGTATCGGGATACGGATCGAGGGCGACCGGCAGATCGACCGGCTGACTGCTCTGACCAGGGCCGGAGTCCTCGTTCCGGAGATCCGTGACGACTTCGACCGGCTGCGCCGCGACCGGAACAAGGCCGCCCACAGCCACCTCTTCGACACGGCGCGGGCCCTGGCCGCCGTACGGATCTGCTACCGGCTCGGCCTCTGGTTCCACGACGCCATCGACGGCCGGCGGACCGTCGCCGAGTTCGTGCCGCCCACGGACCCCGGTGACAGCGCTCAGATCACGGATCCGGCCGAGCTTGCCGAGCTGCGCGAGGCCCTCAACGGCCACCGCCAGGCGCTCACACAGGCCCGCATGCGGCTTGCCGAGGCCGACGACGCGCTGGAAGCCGAGCGCAGGGCGCGGGCCGAGGCCGAGAACCTGATCGCCAGCGCCGACGCCAACAAGACCGAACTGCTCGCACGGGTCGAGCAGTTGAGCACGCAAATCGAAGAGCTGCGCGCCGCCCAGCAGACGAAGTACGAGGCCGCTCGCAGGGAGCCGCGCACGGTCGACGCCAAGCGGCGCGAAGCGATCATCCACCGTGCCCAGCGGCCCGCCGCACTCAACGAGGTGCAGGCCCGCGAAGCGATCGACGAAATGCTGCACGCGGCCGGATGGGTCGTCCAGGACCGCGACCAGGTCAACCCGGGCGAGAACCAGGGCGTGGCTGTACGTGAGTTCACGCTGGCCACCGGCCGCGCGGACTACGTCCTGTATGTCGACGGCAGGATCGTCGGTGTGATCGAAGCCAAGCGGGAGGGCGATCACCTCTCCAGCGCCGTGGAGCAGAACGACCGGTACGCGGCCGGTGTTCTCAAGGAGCACCGGCTCGCCGTCTGGCGGGAGCCGGAGCCGTTCGCGTTCCGCTATGCGACGACCGGCACCGAGACATATTTCATCAACCGCCTCGACCCCGAGGCCCGCTCCCGCGAGGTGTTCCACTTCCAACGCCCCGAGACCGTGGCCGCCTGGATGCGTCGCGCCGACGAAACGCCGGCCGCCCCTACCTTCCGAGCCGCCCTGCGTCGACTGCCCGTGCTGGAGCCAAACGGGCTGCGTCTCGCCCAGATCGATGCCATCAGCGGTCTGGAGAAGTCCCTTGGAGAGGATCGGTCGCGTGCACTGATCCAGATGGCGACGGGCGCGGGTAAGACCTTTACCGCCGTGGCACAGACCTACCGGCTGCTCAAGCACGCCAAGGCGCGCCGGGTCCTGTTCCTCGTCGACCGCAACAACCTGGGCAGACAGGCGTACGACGAGTTCCGCAAGTTCACGACACCGGACGACGGCCGCAAGCTGTCCGACATCTACAACATCGACCGGCTCGGGGCGGCGGGCCTCCAGGACACCTCGTCGGTGGTCATCTGCACGATCCAGAAGATGTACTCGCTGCTGCGCGGGGAGACCCTCGTTGATGACGAGCAGGCGGACGAGGCATCGGACAGCACGGCGTACGAGGACACGTACGCGACGGACCTGCCTATCGAGGTCTCCTACAACCCGAAGGTTCCGATCGAGTCCTTCGACCTGATCATCGTGGACGAGTGTCACCGCTCGATCTACGGCCTGTGGCGGGGCGTGCTGGAGTACTTCGACGCACACCTGGTCGGCCTGACCGCCACCCCCACACTCCAGACCCTCGGCTTCTTCGGCCGCAATCTGGTCTCCGAGTACACCTATCCGCAGGCCGTCGCGGACGGCGTGAACGTCGACTTCGACGTCGTACGTATGCGGACCGACCTGCGCGAGAAGGGCGCCGCGACCATCGAGTCGGGTACGACGGTGCGGGTCAAGGACCGCAAGACGCGACGGCAGCGCTACCAAGAGTTGGACGACGACTTCACCTACACGACCGGGCAGATCGGCCGCTCGGTGGTGACGGTGGACGAGATCCGGGCGGTGCTCACCGCGTATCGGGACAACTGGCGGCGCTGGTTCCCCGGTCGGACCGAGCTTCCGAAGACCCTGATCTTCGCGGTCGGGGAGGACCATGCGGAAGATGTCCTCGCCCAGGTCAAGGAGGTCTTCGGGCGCGGCGACGACTTCGCAAAGAAGATCACGTACAAGAGCCGCCAGGCCGGCGAGGATCCGGACGAGCTGATTCGCGCGCTGCGGACCTCACCGCGGATGCGGGTCGCCGTCACCGTCGACATGATCGCGACCGGTACGGACGTGAAGGCCCTGGAATGTGTGATCTTCCTGCGCGAGGTGCGCAGCGCCGTCCTCTTCGAGCAGATGAAGGGCCGCGGCGCCCGCACCATCGACGCGACTGAGCTCCAGGAGGTCACTCCGGACGCGGACGCCTCGGTCCGTAAGGACCGGTTCGTACTTGTAGACGCGGTCGGCGTTACGGACTCCCCGCTGGTGGACGCCAAGCCCCTGGTACCCGCCGGCGAGCGGCAGGTCTCGCTGGCGAAGCTGCTGGACAAGGCCGGTACGAAGTCGATCAGCGCGAGTGAGGCCGAGATCCTGGCGGGGCGGCTGGCGCGGCTCAACCAGCAGTTGACGGAGGAGGAGCGCGAGCAACTGACGCGCGCCTCGGGCGGCCGCACTCTGTCGGAGATCGCGGGTGCCATCGTGCAGGCGGTGGACCCGGACCGGCAGGAGCGGGCGCTGGAGCAGGGCGGCCAGGCGGCGGCCAGGCGGCTCGTGGAGGACGCGATCGCTCCGCTCACGGAGTATCCCGATCTTCGGCGGCACATCATCGAGATCCGGCGGGACAAGGACTACCTTTTCGACGAGTTCACGGCCGTCGAGGTGACGGACCTCGACGAGATCCCGCGCGAGGAGCGGGCCCGGGAGCAGGTCGGCCGCTGGAGCCAGCTACTGAAAGACGAGCGTGACCGCATCGCGGCGGTCAGCATCGCCCTAACAAGCCCCCGGTCCGTTTCCCCTGCGGAGGCGTACGCCGCGCTGAAGGAACTGGCACTGGAGATCCGCCGTCCGCAATACGCGTGGACGCCGCAGGCCCTGTGGACTTACTACGAGGACCTGGGCGCGGCGGTCCACTCCGATGGCAGCCGGGAGGCGGGCGTCCCTGATCTGATCTCGCTCATACGGTACGAGCTTGGGGTGGACGAGGAACTGCGGCCTTACCGTGAGACTGTGGAGGAGCGCTTCGAGGGATGGCTGCTCAAGCAACGGCAGGCGGGGGCGGAATTCTCGGAGGAGCAACTGTGGTGGCTGCGGTCCGTAAGGGACGTGGTGGCGAGCGACGTCGGGATCAGCCCGGCGGAGTTCAATGCCGAGCCTTTTAAAGGGAAAGGCGGAGGGCGGGGGTTTGCCCACGCGTTTCCGGGGCGGGATGTTCGGTCCTTGTTGAGTGAGCTGAATCGAGAGTTGGCTTGAGCGGGTTGAGTGAAGTGGAGCTTCCGGCGGGGTGGGCCATTGCTCTGCTGGGAGAATTGGCTGATACGACCCTGGGGAAGATGCTCGACAAGGCGAAATCGACCGGGCAACACCTGGTTCCATACCTGCGGAACATCAATGTTCAGTGGGGTCGAATCGAGATCGATGATGTACTTACAATGGAAATCCCGCCACAGGAACAGGATTTCTTCGCCCTCCAGCCCGACGACTTGCTTGTCTGCGAGGGAGGGGAGGTCGGTCGTTGCGCCATCTGGCATGGCGGCTCGGGATACATGGCCTTCCAGAAGGCCCTTCATCGCATTCGCCCCGGTGTCGCCCTAACGGTCCGATACTTGCGACACTATTTGGAGTACCTGGCTAGGACTGGAGGGCTCGCCGAGCTCGCGACAGGCAGCACCATCAAGCACCTGCCGCAGCAGCGTCTTCGCGAAGTGCCCGTCCTACTGCCGCCGCTGGCGGAGCAGCACCGCATCGTCGAAGCGCTCGAAACCCACCTCTCCCGCCTCGACGCAGGCGTCATCAGCATGACCTTGGCCCAAGTGAAGGCTCAGCGCTTTATTTCAGGCCTGTATGGCCGCGCAGTGTCCGGCGGCTTTAGTCGCCCCGTGCATCCTGATGAAGTTGTAGACGAGGCTTTCATTCAAGAAGCCAGCAGCTCACTGGCCACTCGGCGTTGGAAACCTGTACGCTGCGCCAGTATGCCCGGATATACCCTTCCGGATAATTGGACGACCGTCAGCTTGGGGACATTGTCCCACGCATCCGGGTACGGCACGTCCACGAAGTGTGACTACCACGCTCCCGGCTATCCAGTTCTGCGCATTCCGAATGTGCAGGGCGGATCGATTGATCTGTCCGACATTAAGAACGCAGTGGATCCCAGTCTCGACCTGACTAGATTCTCCCTTGATCCTGGAGATCTTTTGTTCGTGCGCACCAATGGGAGTCCGAGCCTAATTGGCCGAGTGGGAGTTGTAGAGAAATCGTTGCCCTACGCTTTTGCGTCGTACCTAATCAGATTCCGACTCACACCAGGTATTGTAGAACCGCGCTGGGTTCAGTTGGTAACGCAAAGCCCGCTTTGGCGTCGAGCAATCGAAAAGTATGCGGCCTCGTCAGCCGGCCAGTACAACCTCAGCGCAGAGACCCTCAGCCAGCTTCCTGTGCCGATCCCACCTTTGGATGTACAGCGCGAGACGCTTGAGGCAGTAGATGCCGCCGCGACAGGAGCCATGCGTCTTGTCGCTGCCAGCGAAATCACTCTGAGACGATCAGGCCGCCTTCGGAGCGCAGCGTTGCAGCGTGCATTCACGGGCCGCCTCGTCCCCCAGGACCCCGCCGACGAGCCCGCCACAGTCCTTCTCGACCGCGTCCGCGCCGAGCGCGAGGCCCAGGGCGACAAGCCAAAGCGGGCCGTTCGCCGCCCCCGCAGGACGGTCACCCCAGACGCACCGCCCCCGCCCCCCGCATCCACAACGACCTCCCCCGCCAACGCCGTTCAGCAGGAGCTTCCGCTGTGACCCCCGCACCCCCCGCCCTGGCGCACGCGCAGACCAACAGACTGGTCGCCAAGCTTTGGAACTACTGCAATGTCCTCCGGGATAACGGCCTAAGCACCATCGAGTACGTCGAGCAGCTCTCGTACCTGCTTTTCCTTAAGATGGCCGACGAGATCGCCTCCGATCCCTTCACGGAGCAAGAGGCCAAGACCGTCGTACCCGCTGCGTACGACTGGCAGTCCCTCGCCCGTCTCAAGGGTATCGACCTCGAAGTCCACTACCGTAAGACTCTCGAAGAGCTCGCCAAGAACCCCGGAACCACCCTCGGCACGATCTTCGCCAAGTCTCAGAACCGCATCACCGAGCCCGCCCTGCTTGAAAAGCTGGTCGTCGACCTGATCGGCAAGGAGGACTGGACGATCCAGGGGACGGACCTTAAGGGCGACGCTTACGAGGGTCTGCTTGCCAAGGGCGCCGAGGACACCAAGACGGGTGCTGGCCAGTACTTCACGCCCCGCGCGCTCATCGACGCCATGGTCGACGTGATGCAGCCGAGGCCCGAGGACACCATCACCGACCCCGCCTGCGGTACCGGCGGCTTCCTGATCGCGGCGCACAGCTACATCCGCAAGCACCACATGCAGCACTTGTCACGGGAGCAGCGTCTCGAACTCGGGTCCGGCAAGATCTGGGGCAATGAGCTGGTCACTGGCACTGCCCGCCTGGCCGCCATGAACATGCTGTTGCACGGCATCGGTGACGCCGACGGGAAGTCCCTCATCACCGTGGGTGACGCTCTTGCCGACAAGCCCAACCGCCATGCGTCACTCGTACTCGCCAACCCGCCCTTCGGTAAGAAGTCCGCGATCACGATCGTCGGTACGGACGGCAAGGCCGAGAGAGAAGACATCTCGTACGAGCGGGACGACTTCCGCGCCACCACGACCAACAAGCAGCTCAACTTCCTCCAGCACATCATGTCGCAACTGGAGATGAACGGCCGTGCGGCTGTCGTCCTGCCGGACAACGTGCTTTTCGAAGGTGGTGCGGGAGAGAAGGTGCGCCGCCGCTTGCTCGATGAGTTCGACCTGCACACGATCCTGCGCCTGCCCACCGGCATCTTCTACGCGGGCGGTGTCAAGGCCAATGTTTTGTTCTTCGAGAAGAAGCCTCCCCGCAGTGGGGGCGCCCATAACACCTCGAAGCTCTGGGTCTATGACTTCCGTACCGCCAAACACTTCACCCTGAAGCAACACCCACTGACTCGCGCGGCCCTGGACGAGTTCGTCGAGGCGTACCTGCCCGGCAAGCCGCGCAGCGCGCGGGTGGAGTCCGAGCGTTTCAAATCCTTCGACTACGACGAGCTCATTGCCCGCGACAAGGTGAGTCTCGACATCACCTGGATGAAGGACCCGGCGCTCGACGACGCCGACAGCCTTCTGCCGCCCGAGGTGATCGCCCAAGAGATTGTCGAGGACTTGCAGGCTGCCCTGAGCGAGTTCGCGGCCATCGCGGAGGCCCTTGGTGGTGAGGTCTCGGCCGACACCGACGCGATTGAGCCAACTGAGAGTGGTTGATCCACAACCGGGTTGCCCCTCTCCCGTCCCGCAGGAATCCTGATTTCTCAGACCAGCGAGACGGGGAGTTCCATGTCGGCCGCACAGCCTCAGACACGCGAGTTCCGGGCGTTCCTGACCAATCTTGAATACGCCCGGAAGATGATCTTGGCGGGTCAGAGCCTGGCGGCCTTCCAGTCTCCGGTCATCGACATCGGCGACTTTTATCGGGCCGCCTGGGTGCAGGCCGTCAGTGCCATCGACCACTGGTTCCATGAGGAGTTGTACCGGCGCGTGGCCGAGCTGGCCGGCGAAGACAGCCCCGAGATGCCCTACCAACTGACGAAGTTTGAGCTGCCCCTGGTCAAGGTGGAGGAGGTCCGGCGCGGTACCACCACGCTCGCCGACGCCGTCTCTGAGCACGTCAAGGCGAAGTGGGGCAACGCGGCACTGCAGAACCCTCGCAAGATCAGCGAGGCGCTGAAGCTGGTGACGGAAGAGGACATCTGGGCCAAGGCCGCCGTCCAGCTCAACGAGTGGAACCACGGCCGTACGTCCATGAACGCGCAGACACTGAAGCAGAAGTACAACTCGATCACTGATCGCCGCAACAGGATCGCCCACGACGCGGACTTGCTGGGCGGCGACCTCAAGCGTCGCCGCCCCATCTCCGACGCCGACGTTACCGACGCGATCGACTGGATCGAGCGAATCGCCCTCGCCATTGCCACCGTGCTGGGATGAGTCGACCTCTCAGGCACCGTCATTGCGGCAACGCCACCGTTCGGAGCTGACGGCAGCTCTGACGGCAACGACGGCACACAGGTGCACATGATCGCTAACCTCGACGACCGGGGTTGGCGGTAGTTGGGACTCCTCAAGGCGGGCTGCCCGATCCTACGGATCAGAAGGTTGCAGGTTCGAATCCTGCCGAGTGCACATTGATCAAAGGCCCCGCCGGTCAGACCGGCGGGGCCTTTGGCTTTCTCTCGTTGGGGTTGTTGGGCCGGGGCCGTGATGTCAGTGGGGGGCTCTACTGTCGGTGGGGTGCGGCAGGTGTGGGTGTGTGCGGGGTTGCGGTGGGCCGGGGGCGGGCCCGTGCTCGTTTGGGGTGGGGGGCGGGAGAGTCCGCTGGTCCGGGGGCGGCGGGTGGCCTTCGGAGTCGTGGACGGGGGTGTGCGGACGTGCGTCGGAGCCAGGGGGAACGCGTGTGCCGTGCGGGCCGCCGTCTCCGCCCGGAGTACGGGCGCCCGCTGTGAGGACTGCGCCCGCCTCGACCGGGCGCACTCGGTGGCCGCCGACACCATGGCCGACGACCCCCGGCCCTACCACGTGTATCTGGCCTGGTTCGGGCCCGGCATGGTGAAGGTCGGGATCACGCGCGTCGAGCGCGGTGCCGTACGGCTCCTGGAGCAGGGCGCCGTCACCTTCAGCTGGCTGGGGCAGGGGCCCTTGATGGCGGCCCGCCGCACCGAGGAGCTGCTGCGCGCCGCCCTCCGGGTCCCCGACCGCGTCCCGTACGCCGACAAGCGCGCCGTGCGGGCCGCCCTGCCCGGGCCCGAGGAGCGCGTCGCCGAGATCCGGGAGCTGCACGCCCGCGCCGGACTCCTCGACAACTGGCCCGAGTCCCTTCGGCGCGAGCCCTTCCAACCCGTCGACCACACCGGCGTGTTCGGGCTCGACGGCATGCCTCCCGCCCAGGGAGTTGTCACCGGGCTGGCCGCCGGCGGGGCGATCAGCGGTGAGCTGTGCGGTGCCGCCGGACCTGACCTCCACCTCGCCACCGCTCGCGGCGTGCTCGTCCTCGACACCCGGCTGCTCACCGGCTGGGAGCTGACCGGCGTCGCGGAGGACCGCGGGCCGCGCGGCTTTCCCGTACGGGAGTCGCCCGTCGGGTCGGGGGTGCAGGACGGTCTCTTCTGAGGAGAGGGGGCGGGGAGGTTCGTACGCCGGTTTGGCTTGGCTGTTCGGGTCACCGTGCTGGACGGCCAGGGGCCGACAGACGGAAAGTGGCCGTCATGAGCGATCGCGATCACCCCCACGAGCCTGATGAGCCCTACGAGCCTGGTGGGCCGTACGAGGCTGGTGGGTCATACGAGCCCGGTGAGCCTTTCGAGGCTGGTGGGCCATACGAGTCCGGTGAGCCATGCGAGCCCGGTGAGCTATACGAGTCCGGTGAGCCCGGTGGTTCCGGTGAAGCCGCCTCCGTCCGTGCCTTCTGGGAAGGGCTCGGGCTGCCCGGCCTCGTCGACGTCCACACGCACTTCATGCCTGACCGGGTGCTCCGCAAGGTCTGGGACTACTTCGACCGGGTCGGGGAGCTGACCGGCGGGGTCGAGTGGCCCATCACCTACCGTGCCGACGAGGCCGAACGGCTGGCGTTGGTAAGGGAGTTCGGGGTGCGGGCCTTCACCGCGATGCTCTACCCGCACAAGGCCGGCATGGCCGAGTGGCTCAACTCCTGGGCCGTAGGCTTCGCCCGCCGCACCCCGGACTGCCTGCACACCTCGACCTTCTTCCCCGAGCCGGGCGTCGACCGGTACGTGCGCGAGGCGGTCGAGGCGGGCGCGCGGGTCTTCAAGGCGCATGTGCAGGTGGGGGCGTACGACCCGGGGGACGAACTCCTCGACCCGGTCTGGGGACTGCTCGCCGAGGCCGGTATCCCCGTCGTCATCCACTGCGGGTCGGGGCCCTCGCCCGGCAAGCACACCGGGCCCGCTCCGGTCGCCGGTGTCCTCGCCCGCCACCCCCGGCTGCGCCTGGTCATCGCGCACCTGGGCATGCCCGAGTACGAGGACTTCCTCCACCTCGCCGAGCGGTACGGCGAGGTGCGGCTCGACACGACGATGGCGTTCACGGACTTCAGCGAGCGGCTCGCGCCCTTTCCCGCCGGGCTGCTGCCCCGCCTCGCCGACCTCGGCGACCGGGTCCTGCTCGGCACCGACTTCCCCAACATCCCGTACCCCTACCTCCACCAACTGCGCGCGCTGGAGCGGCTCGGGCTCGGTGACGACTGGCTCCGCGCGGTCTGTTATCGGAACGGGGCGCGGCTGTTCCGCCTGTGACGGGGAGGAGAGACCTGTGACGGCGAGGAGAGAGGGGAACCCCGCAAGTAAGAGGAGAGAGGGGAACCCCGCAGGTAAGAGGCGCACAGGAGAATCCCCGGAGTTTCCTGAGAGGCGGCTGTGCGTTTCTCAGATAAATCACAGGTTGTCGAAAGGCCGTTCTCAGCGGCGCCGAGCAAGGTGTCCGCTATGACCACGACCTCGCCCCAGGGGCGCACCGAACTGCTGAGGCCGGACGGGAGCCCCGTCCGCGTGCTGGTGGTGGACGACGAGCTGTCGATCACCGAGCTGCTGTCCATGGCCCTGCGCTACGAGGGCTGGCAGATCCGCAGCGCCGGCGACGGGACGGGCGCGGTGCAGGCCGCGCGCGAGTTCCGGCCCGACGCCGTCGTCCTCGACATGATGCTGCCGGACATGGACGGCCTGGCCGTGCTCGGCCGGCTCCGCCGCGACCTGCCCGACGTCCCCGTGCTGTTCCTGACGGCGAAGGACGCGGTCGAGGACCGGATCGCCGGGCTCACCGCGGGCGGCGACGACTACGTCACCAAGCCGTTCAGCCTCGAAGAGGTCGTGGCCCGGCTGCGCGGACTCATCCGGCGCGCGGGCGCCTCGGACCGCCGCTCCGAGTCCGTGCTCGTCGTCGGCGACCTCACCCTCGACGAGGACAGCCACGAGGTCTCCCGGGGCGGTGCCAACATCCATCTCACCGCGACCGAGTTCGAGCTGCTGCGGTTCCTGATGCGCAATCCGCGCCGGGTGCTGAGCAAGGCGCAGATCCTCGACCGCGTCTGGTCCTACGACTTCGGCGGCCAGGCCAACGTGGTCGAGCTGTACATCTCGTATCTGCGCCGGAAGATCGACGCCGGGCGCGAGCCGATGATCCACACCCGGCGCGGGGCCGGCTATCTGATCAAACCCGCCGCGTCATGAGCGGACGACGACGGCCGCGGACGCAGATGAGGCGAGGACAGCCGCGCACTCTGCGGACGCGGCTCGTCGTCGCGTCCGTCGCGCTGATCGCGGTCGTGTGCGCGGTGATCGGCACGGTGACCACGATCGCGCTGCGCTCGTATCTGTACCACCAGGTCGACGACAACGTGGCCGAGGTGGCGATGCGCGCGGCCGGCGGCCCGGTGGGCGGCGACCTGCCGGGCGGTGGGAGCGGCACCTTGCGTCCGCCGCCCGGCGACGGCCTCGTCAAGGACCCCCTGGACTTCGTCACCCGCGGCCAGGGCATCGGCGCCATCGGCGCCATCGTGAGGAACGGCGAGGTCGCCAAGGGTGTCGTGAGCGTCGGCAAGAAGGACTCGAGCGGCGCCGAGCAGCCCACCCAAGTCAGCCTCGACAGCGACCAGTTGGCCGCCCTCGGCGCCGTCGCGAAGGACGGCAAGGCGCACACCGTACGGATTCCGGGGCGCGGCGAGTACCAGGTGCGGTACCAGAGCGGCCGCAACGGCGCCTTCTACGTGGCCCTGCCGACCAAGGACGTCACCGACACCCTCACCACCCTGATCTACGTCGAGATCAGCGTGACCGGCGCGGGTCTCGTCGCCGCCTCCCTCGCCGGCGCGGCCATCGTCACCCTCGCCCTCCGCCCCCTGCGCAGGGTCGCCGCCACCGCCACCCGCGTCTCCGAACTGCCCCTGCACACCGGGGAGGTGACGCTCTACGAGCGGGTCCCGGAGTCCGAGTCCGATCCGCACACCGAGGTCGGACAGGTCGGCGCCGCGCTCAACCGGATGCTCGACCACGTGCACGGCGCCCTGCACGCGCGCCAGCAGAGCGAGACGCGCGTACGGCAGTTCGTCGCGGACGCCAGTCACGAACTGCGCACCCCGCTCGCCTCCATCCGCGGCTACGCCGAACTGACCCGGCGCGGACGCGAGGAGACCGGCCCCGACACCCGGCACGCGCTCGGGCGGATCGAGTCCGAGGCCGGGCGGATGACCCTGCTCGTGGAGGACCTGCTGCTCCTCGCCCGCCTCGACGCCGGGCGGCCCCTCCAGTACGAGCAGACCGACCTCGTACCGCTGGTGATCGATGCCGTGAGCGACGCGCGGGCGGCCGGGCGGGATCACGACTGGCGGCTCGAACTGCCCGAGGAACCCGCGCTGGTGGCGGCGGACGCCGCACGGCTGCAACAGGTCATGGTCAACCTGTTCGCGAACGCCCGGACGCACACCCCGGCGGGGACCACCGTCACCGCCCGCGTCCACCGGCACGGGCCGTGGCTGTGCGTGGACGTCCAGGACGACGGGCCCGGCATCCCGGCCGAACTGCTGCCCCGGGTCTTCGAACGGTTCGCGCGCGGCGACTCCTCGCGGTCCCGTGCCTCCGGCTCGACCGGGCTCGGGCTCGCGATCGTGCAGGCCGTGGCCGCCGCGCACGGCGGCGCGGTGACCGTGGACAGCGTGCCCGGCAGGACCGTGTTCACCCTGCACCTGCCCGTGCACAGCCCGGAAACCCCGGGGCAACAGCACTCACAGGCACAGCACAGCGCCACCACATGGGCGCGACAGGGCGCGTGACGAGAGTCGTTCCATGCGAACCGACTCTTCTCCCGGCAACCTGCCGGCGCGGGAGCATCTCCCGGCCACAGCCGCCGGCACGCCTGTCCTGGACGTAGTGATCCCCGTCTACAACGAGGAGAAGGACCTCCAGCCCTGTGTGCTCAGACTCCACGAGCATCTCCAGCGCACCTTCCCGTACGCGTTCCGCATCACGGTCGCGGACAACGCGTCGACGGACAGCACCCCGAGGGTGGCGGCGCGGCTGGCGGCCCGGCTCCCGGAGGTCGTCTCCCGCCGGCTGGAGCAGAAGGGCCGCGGCCGGGCGCTGCGGACCGTGTGGTCGGCGTCCGACGCGCCGGTCCTCGCGTACATGGACGTGGACCTGTCCACCGACCTGAACGCCCTGCTGCCGCTGGTGGCGCCGCTGATCTCCGGCCACTCGGATCTCGCGATCGGCTCGCGGCTGGCCCGCTCGTCGCGGGTGGTGCGCGGTGCCAAGCGGGAGTTCATCAGCCGCTCCTACAACCTGATCCTGCGCGGCTCGCTCCAGGCGCGGTTCTCGGACGCGCAGTGCGGGTTCAAGGCGATCCGCCGGGATGTCGCGCAGGTGCTGCTGCCGCTGGTCGAGGACTCCGGCTGGTTCTTCGACACCGAGATGCTGGTGCTGGCCGAGCGGGCCGGGCTGCGCATCCACGAGGTGCCGGTCGACTGGGTCGACGACCCGGACTCGACCGTCCACATCGTCCGGACCGCGACGGACGATCTGAAGGGGGTGTGGCGGGTGGGGCGCGCCCTGGCCACCGGGTCGCTCTCGCTGGACCGGCTCGCCCGGCCGTTCGGTGACGACCCACGCGACCGTGAACTCACCGACGTGCCCAAGGGGTTGGCCCGGCAGCTCGTCGGCTTCTGTGTCGTGGGCGGGCTGTCCACGCTCTTCTACCTGCTGCTCTACAGCGGCTTCCGTTCCTTCTCCGGGTCCCAGGTCGCCAACGCGCTGGCGCTGCTCGTCTCCGCGGTCGCCAACACGGCGGCCAACCGGCGGCTGACCTTCGGGGTCCGGGGCCGGGGCGGGGCCGTCCGGCACCAGGCGCAGGGGCTGGTCGTCTTCGGCATCGGCCTCGCCCTGACCAGCGGGTCCCTCGCCGCCCTGAACACGGCGACGAGCGATCCCGCGCACTCCGCCGAACTGGCGGTCCTGATCGCCGCCAACCTCGCGGCGACCGTCCTGCGCTTCCTGCTCTTCCGCGCCTGGGTCTTCCCGGACCGGCGTGACGAGCCGGCGGCGTCCACGTCCGGATCGACACCGGCGTCGGTATCGGTGTCGGTATCGCCGGCAGTGTCCGCTCCGGCGCCGACACCGACACGGGGATCGGTACCGGCAGCGGTAGCCACATCGGGATCGGCGGCGGTATCGGCGTCGGTATCGGCGTCGGCGCCGGTGGGGGCCTCGCAGCAGCCCGGTCCCTACGCCGCCCACGCGGTGGACCACCCCGACCGCGACCACCACGACCACCCCGACCGCGACCATCACGGCCATTCCGACCACCCCGACCGCGACCATCACGGCCATTCCGACTACCACGGCCATTCCGATCACCACGGCCATTCCGACCACCACGACCCGAGGAACGCGCGATGACGACGCAGCCCGACACGAGCAGGAACCGCGCCGGGGGCGGCCGGCCCGCGCACGCCCGGCCCGCCGGAGAGCCCGCCCCCGCCGGAGAGCCCGCCCCCGCCAGTGAGCCCGCCCCCGCCAGTGAGCCCGCCCCCGCCGGACAAGCCGCCCCCGCCGCAGAGTCCGCCCCCGCCTGGGGACCGCCCGACACCGCGCACCCGGCGGAGCCGGTCCGGCCCGGAGCCGAGCCCGGAGTCTCGCCGCAGCTCGCGCCCGGAGCCGAGCCCGGAGTCTCCCCGCAGCTCGCGCCCGGGGCCGGTGAGCCCGCGCGGCCGTCGCTCCGCCGGGCCTGGCGGGGCAGGCCGGAGGACCCGCGCTGGGCGCGCCCCGCGTTCCTCGGCCTGCTGCTCGCCACCACTGTGCTCTACCTGTACGGCCTCAGCGCCTCCGGATACGCCAACTCCTTCTACTCCGCGGCCGTCCAGGCGGGCAGCCAGAGCTGGAAGGCGTTCTTCTTCGGCTCGCTCGACTCGGCCAACGCCATCACCGTCGACAAGCCCCCGGCCTCGCTGTGGCCGATGGCGCTGTCCGTGCGGGTCTTCGGGCTCAGCTCGTGGGCGATCCTCGTCCCCGAGGTGCTGATGGGCGTGGCCACGGTCGGCGTCCTGTACGCGGCCCTGCGCCGCCGGTTCAGTCCGGCCGCCGGGCTGATCGCGGGCGCGGTGCTCGCGCTCACCCCGGTGGCCGCGCTGATGTTCCGGTTCAACAACCCGGACGCGATGCTCGCGCTGCTCATGACCGTCACCGTCTACTGCGTGCTCCGGGGACTGGAGGACGGCCGGACGAAGTGGCTGGTGTGGGCGGGCGTCGCGGTCGGCTTCGCGTTCCTCGCCAAGACGCTCCAGGCGTTTCTGATCCTGCCGCCGCTGGCCGTGCTGTACGCGGTGTGCGCGCCGGTCGGTGTGCGGAAGCGGTTCGCGCAGATCGGCCTCGCGGCCGGGGCGATGCTCGTCGCGGGCGGCTGGTGGGTGGCGATCGTCGAGCTGTGGCCGGCGTCCTCGCGCCCGTACATCGGCGGCTCGCAGAACAACTCGTTCCTGGAGCTGACCTTCGGCTACAACGGCCTCGGCCGCATCAACGGCGACGAGACCGGCAGCGTCGGCGGTGGCGGCGGTGGGGCCGGCGGTGGCGGGACCGGGCAGTGGGGCGAGACCGGCTGGGACCGGATGTTCAACTCCGAGATCGGCGGCCAGATCTCCTGGCTGCTCCCGGCGGCCCTGATCCTGCTGGTGGCGGGCGTCGTCCTCACCCGGAAGGCCGGGCGAACGGACCTGACCCGCGCCTCGTTCCTCGCCTGGGGCGGCGCCCTGCTGATGACCACGCTCGTCTTCAGCTACATGGCTGGCATCTTCCACCAGTACTACACGGTGGCCCTCGCCCCCTACATCGCGGCCCTGGTCGGCATGGGCGCGACCGTGCTGTGGGAGGAGCGCGGCAAGGTGTGGCCCTCGCTCACCCTGGCCGGCGCGGTCACCGCGTCCGCCGCCTGGGGATACGTCCTGCTCAACCGCACCTCCGACTACCTGCCCTGGCTCAAGTGGCTGGTCCTCGTCGGCGGTCTGGCCGGCGCGTTCGGCCTGATCTTCGTGACCCGCCTCGGCCGCCGTCTGGCCCTCACGGCGGCGGGGCTCGGCCTGCTGGCGTCGGTCGCGGGCCCGGCGGCGTACACGCTCTCCACCGTGAACACCGGGCACTCGGGCTCCATCGTGACGGCGGGCCCGGCCGGGGCGAGCATGATGGGCGGTCCCGGCGGCGGTGGCGGTGGCATGCGGGGCGGCTTCCTCGGCGGAACCCAGGGCGGGAACCAGAACGGTCAGCCCGGCGGCGGCACGGGGCAGCCCCCCACGGGCGGCACCGGCGGCTTCCCCGGCCAGAACCAACAGGGCAACGGGAACACGCAGGGCAACGGGAACACGCAGGGCAACGGCGGTACCCGGGGCGGGAACCAGCGGGGCGGTATGCCCGGCGGTGGCCCCGGGGAGGGCGGCATGGGCGGCGGCGCGGGCGGCCTGCTGAACGGGGCGAACGTCAGCTCCGCGGCCAAGAAGCTGCTGTCGGAGAACGCCGGTGACTACACCTGGGCCGCGGCGGCGATCGGCTCCCAGAACTCGGCGAGTTACCAGCTCGCGACGGGCAAGCCGGTGATGGCGATCGGCGGCTTCAACGGCACCGACCCGTCGCCGACCCTGGCCCAGTTCAAGAAGTACGTGACCGACGGGAAGATCCACTACTTCATCTCCGGCGGCGGTATGGGCGGAGGCATGGGCGGCGGCGGAACCTCCTCGACCTCGTCGCGGATCAGCTCCTGGGTCACCGCCAACTTCAAGAAGGTGACGGTCGGTTCGGCCACGTTCTACGACCTCACGCAGCGGACGGGTACGAGCTGAGGCAGGCAGTACGTAGGCAGGCAAGCCGTAGGCAGGCAGCACGTAGGCAGGCGGCGCGTAGGCCGACGGCAGGCGGTGGTCCGGAGTGAACGTGCTCCGGGCCACCGCCGCGCCGTACGCCGTACGGGAGCTGTTCTACGGTGTATGGCATGGCACCGTCGTCCCCTCCCTCCGGGCACCCCCATCCCTCCGGGCAGCCCCATCCCTCAGAGCGGCTTGATCCCTCCGGGCACCCCCAGCGCTGGCTGATTCTCGGGGTCATCTGTCTGGCCCAGCTCACCGTGCTGCTCGACAACACCGTCCTGAACGTCGCCATCCCCTCCCTCACCCGGGAACTCGGGGCGGCGACATCCGACATCCAGTGGATGATCAACGCCTACTCCCTGGTCCAGTCGGGACTGCTGCTCACCGCGGGCAGCGCGGCCGACCGGTACGGCCGCAAGAAGCTGCTGGTCGGCGGGCTCGTGCTGTTCGGGGTGGGCTCGCTGGTGGCCGGACTCGCGGACTCCACCGGGCAGTTGATCGCTGCGCGGGCCGGGATGGGCGTGGGCGGGGCGCTGCTGCTCACCACCACCCTCGCCGTCGTGATGCAGATCTTCACCCCGGACGAGCACCCGAAGGCGATCGGCATCTGGAGCGCGGTCAACGCGGTCGGCTTCGCGGCGGGGCCGCTGCTCGGCGGATTCGTGCTGAACCACTTCTGGTGGGGCGCGATCTTCCTGATCAACCTGCCCGTGGCGGCGCTCGGCCTCGTCGCGGTGATCGCCCTCGTCCCCGAGTCGAAGGCCGCGCCGCGCCTCGCCGCCGACCCCGGCACCGTCCAAACCCCCGGCACCGGCGCTCCCGGAACCCCTGGCGCCTCTGGCACCCCTGGCAGCTCTGGCACTCCAGGCACCCCCAGCACCCCAGGCACCCTGGGGGCGCCGAGGCGGGCCGACCGGCCGGACTTGGTCGGCGCCCTGCTGTCCACGGTCGGGATGACCGCGCTGGTCTTCGCGATCATCTCGGGGCCCGAGGACGGCTGGACGTCGGCGCGGGTGCTGGGCACGGCCGCGCTCGCGGTGCTCGTCCTCGGCGCCTTCGCGGTCTGGGAGAGCCGGGTCCCGTACCCCATGCTCGACCTCCAGTTCTTCCGGAACCGGCGGTTCACCGGAGCCGTCGCCGGTGCCGTGCTCATCACGTTCGGGATGGGCGGCGCGCTGTTCCTGCTGACCCAGCACCTTCAGTTCGTGCTCGGATACGGGCCGTTGGAGGCGGGCCTGCGGACCGCGCCGCTCGCGCTCGCCGTCGTGGCCCTGAACTTCTCCGGACTGTCGGCCCGCTGGACCGCGCGGCTCGGCACGCCCCGGTCCATAGCGGCCGGCATGACGCTGATGTCGGCGGGACTGGTGTCGATCGCCACGCTCACCGGCCACGGCTACGCCGGGACGCTCGCCGGGCTGCTGCTCATCGGCGCGGGGTGCGCGCTGGCCAACCCCGCCATGGCACAGGCCATCATGAGCGCCATCCCGAGGGAGAAGGCCGGGGTCGGCGCCGGGATCAACGGCACGCTCGCCGAGTTCGGCAACGGGCTGGGCGTGGCCGTGCTCGGGGCGGTGCTCAACGCGCGGTTCGCGGCGCTGGTGCCGGTGGCCGCCGTCTCGCTGCCGGCCGCGCTCGCCTCCGCCGGGTCGGCCGAGGAGCGCGGTCGGATCACCAACGCGTTCTCCTCGGGCCTGGAGACCAGCCAGTTGGTCGGGGCCGCCGCCGTCCTGCTCGGCGGACTGCTCGCGGCCGGGTTGCTGCGCCGGGCGGAGAGGGCAGACTCGGCGGTGGCGGTTCCCGCGTGAGGGGCGCACGGGGTCGACGCGCGGGGCGCGTGCGCGGCCGGCGCCTTCCCGCTGGGCGCTTTCGCGCCGGGTGTTTCAGCGGGGGTGTTTTGGCGGCGGTCCGGAGGACACTTCGGACAGAGACGTCCCGGGGTTCGAGTTCCGAGGAAGGTGCGCCATGGTGAGGGCAGCCGACAGGGCCAAGGGGCCGGCGCGGACCAGTGTCTGGCTGGAGGGCAGGGCACGCCGGGGCGGTACCACCCGGGGTGGCGGGCAGCCGTCGGGGCTCGACCGGGAGCGGATCACCGAGGCCACGGTGCGGTTGCTGGACGCGGAGGGTCTCGCGAAGTTCTCCATGCGACGGCTTGCCGCCGAGCTGAACGTCACGGCCATGTCCGTGTACTGGTACGTCGACACCAAGGACGACCTGCTGGAGCTGGCGCTCGACGCGGTGTTCGGCGAACTGGAACTGCCGGACGCCGGGGTGGCACAGGAGTGGCGGGAGCAGTTGCGGGCGCTGGCGGTGGGGAACCGGGCACTGCTGGTGCGCCACCCGTGGGTGTCGCCGCTCATCGGCACCTTCCTGAACGTCGGGCCGCACGCCATGGCGTTCTCGCTGTGCGTGCGGGAGGTGATCCGGAACACGGGGCTGCCACCGCACGGGCAGATGGGGGCGACCGCGGCCGTCTTCCAGTTCGTGTACGGGTTCGGGACGATCGAGGGGCACTTCGTGCAGCGGTGCGCCTCGGCGGGGGTGTCGCAGGACGAGTACTTCCGCGAGGCGATGAGCACGATCAGCGAACAGCCGCGGTACGCGGCGGACTTCGCCCGCGCGGCGGTCCTGATGGAGGCGCGGGGCGGCGACACCGTCGCGGAGATGCGGGACCGGGACTTCGCCTTCGCCCTGGACCTGCTGGTCGCCGGCATCGAAGCGATGGTGACCCGGGGCTGAGCCCCGTCCCGGCGCGCCGGGACGGGGTGCGGGCAGAGATTTCAGCCCCTCCGGCGTTGGAGGAGCTGGGTCCGGGGCGGAGCCCCGGGTTCGGGTCGGGCAGGGGCGGCGGGGGCGATAACAAGCCTTTTCCCGGCCGGGGTTACTGCTCCTCCGGAGCGGCCAGCCGGGCCGGGAAGCCCCCGGTGGCGACCGGACCCCACCGGGTCGGCGTGACCCGGATGATCGACTTGCCCTGCTTGCGCATCGCCGCCCGATACTCGTCCCAGTCGGGATGCTCCCCGGCGATGTTCCGGTAGTACTCCACGAGCGGCTCCACGGACTCGGGACAGTCGAGGACCTCGGCGGTCCCGTCGACCTGGACCCACGGCCCGCTCCAGTCGTCACTGAGGACCAGCAGACTGACCCTCTCGTCCCGCTTGGCGTTCCGCGTCTTGGCGCGCTCCGGGTACGTCGACACGACGATGCGGCCCGAGTCGTCCACCCCGCAGGTCAGCGGGGACCCCTGGGGCCCGCCGTCCGCGCGCCGGGTGAGCAGGATGGCCCGGTGCCGGGGACGTACGAAGTCCAGCAACTCGTCGAGGGGGACGGAGGTGTTCGTCGCGATGTTGGGTGCCATGCGAAAAGCGTAGGCCGCGCGCGCCCCCGTCGCCCGCGGGCTGTGCCGGTGCACGCCACCGCACCCCATCCGAACAGCTAAAGTGCTGTTCGTCCTGTGCTCGCAGTCGGGAATGTGCTGCGGAGCTCTCCTGCGCATGGCCGTTTGGCCGTGCATGCCGAAGAGGTTCGTGGTGGCTGCGTCCGAGTTTTCTGAATTGCCCCGTTTTGCCACGGGTTTCGAGCTGGCCGATGCCCTCACGGTCGCCGCGCAGCAGTTGCATGACACAACGAGCACCCACAGCACCCTGCGGACCGCCGTACGGCTGGCCGTGCACCTCCTGCCGGGCGCCGAGCACGCCGGGATCTCCGTCATCGAGCGCAAGGCCCACTGGGAGACGCTCGCCTGGACGGACGAGGTCGTCCGCTCCGCCGACGCGCTGAACGCCGGCCGCGAGCACCTGCCGTACTGGAGCCGGCTGTGGACGGCGCCGGTGGCCCGGATCGAGGACAGCGCCTCGGTGGACGGCGACGGCGACCGCGCCCTGTCGAGTCTCGGGCTGAGATCGGTGCTCTCGCTCAGACTCCGGGCCGACCGGCGCCGGCTGACCGTCCTGACGGCGTACGCGGGCAAGCCACGCGCCTTCGACGACCAGGCCACCCGGATCGGCCGGCTCTTCACCGCGCACGTCAGCATCGCTCTGGAGACGGCGACGATGCGCGAGCAGCTCACCGAGGCGATGCGCACGAGGGACCTGATCGGGCAGGCCACGGGCATCCTGATGGAGCGCCTCGACATCGACGCGTCCGAGGCCTTCGACAGCCTCGTGCGCACCTCCCAGCGGGAGAACGTCAAACTCCGTGACCTGGCCCGACGGATCGTCGACGCCAGCGAGGGCGAGTGAGCCCGGCCCGGACCTCCGCCGACGGGGGAGGGCGAGCCGGGCCGACCCGGCTCAGACGGCGGGCCTTACTCAGACGGCCGACCCGGCTCAGACGGCCAACCCGGCTCAGACGGCCAACCCTGCTCAGACGGCCGACCCGGTTCAGACGGCCGGCAGCGACTCGCCCTGCACCGCCTGGATGTCCAGCTCCACCCGCAGCGTGGTGCCGATGGCGGAGATGCCCGCCTGGACGACCTGGTTGTAGTTCATGGCGAAGTCCTCGCGGCGCAGCTCCACGGTCGCGCGGAACGCGGCGCGGGTGCCGCCCCAGGGGTCGGCGCCGGTGCCGAGGTAGGCGAGGTCGAGGTCGACGGGCCGTACGACGCCGTGCATGGTGAGTTCGCCGTGCACGGTCCAGCGGTCGGAGCCGGCCGGCGTCACGTCCGTGGACCGGTAGGTGATGTGCGGGTAGCTCTCCACGTCCAGGAAGTCCGGAGACCTCAGGTGCCCGTCGCGCATGCCGTTGCCGGTGTCGATGGAGGCGGCGGAGATCGTCGCCTCCACGCGGGACTTGGTCACGTCGTCGGGGGCGATCTCGATGCGGCCCGCGAAGTCCGTGAACCGGCCGTGCACGCTGGAGATGCCCAGGTGCTGGGCGACCGCGCCGATGGAGGAGTGCGCCGGGTCGATGGTCCACGGCCCGGGCGGGGGCAGCTCGGTGCCGCCCTGGCGGGCCAGCGTCACCTGGCCGATCTCGGCGCGGCCGGCGGCCGTGACGATCGCGCTGGAGGCGGCGGGCGCGTACCCGACGGCGGTCACGATCACGGTGTAGGCGCCGGGGGCGAGGCTCGTGGTGTCGTGGACGGCCCCGTCGGCGTCCGCCTCGGCGCGCAGCACCTGCGTGCCGGTCATGTCGGTCACCGTGACGACCGCGTGCGACACGGCCCATCCGTCCCGCGTACGGATCTTCGCGGTCAGTCCCATGTGCAGTAACTCCTTGCGATGCGGCATGCGGCAATGAAAACCGGCCCGCGGGGGGCGCACCTCCGCTCAGAGTGCGCGCTTCCCCACGGGCCGGGGCTTCGGACTACTCGCCGGGGTGGGCGAGTTCGATGTCGTGGTCGTCCACGCCACCGCCGCCGACGGTCAGTGCCGTCGCCACCGGCGGGTAGCCGGTCGCGATGACGGTGTACTCGCCGCCGTCCAGGTCGGTGAAGGCGTACGCGCCGTCCGCGCCGGTCCTGGCGGTGCCGACCACGTTGCCGGCCGCGTCGACCAGCGTCACGCGGGCGTCCGACAGGGGGCCGTGCGGTGCCCGGACGACACCCTGGACCTGGGAGCCCGAGTCGAGGTCGACCTCGATCCGGGTGACCCCGGCGCCGCCCACCTCGACGGGCAGCGCGCGCGGCCGGTGACCGGCGGCGTTCACCGCGACCGTGACGACTCCGGGGACCAGCTCGGCGAAGGCGAACTCGCCCTGCTCACCGGTGGTTCCGCTGGCCAGCACGTCACCGCGGACGTCGGTCACGATCACCATCGCGTCCTTGACCGGCGTACCGCCGTCGGCGGCCCGGACGACACCGTTCAGGCCGCTCGTGCCGCTCAGCAGGATGTCGTAGGCGAGCGGTTCGTCGTTCACGACGATCGTCGACGCCTGCGGCTGGAAACCGTCGGCGGAGGCGATCAGGACGTACGAGCCGACGCCGGGCGCGTCCACCGCGTAGGAGCCGTCGGCCTGGGCGACCGAGCGGCCGAGCTGGCGTCCGGCCAGGGAGATCAGCGTGACCGCGGCCTGCGGGACGGGCGCGCTCTCGGCGCCGCGGATCTGGCCGTGCACCCGGATGCCACCGGACGCGGGCTGCGGGGCGCTCTCGCGGGTTGCGGTGGCGACGGCGGCGAGGCGCTGCGTGCCCTCGGGGCCCGCGCCGGGCGCCGCCTCGGTGGCGGCGACGGCCTGCGCGGGGACCTGCTCCGCGTCGGCCGGCACCTGTACGGACTCGGCGGCGGTCGGCTCGGTGGCCGGGGCGCCGGACTGCTCGGCGGCGGCCTGGGCCAGCGCGCCGGACGTCCGCAGCGGGACCTCCTTGATGAACAGCACGATCAGGAAGGCGACCAGCGCGAGACCGGCGGCGATGAGGAAGACGTCCGCGATGCCGTGGCCGTACGCGCTCTCCATCACCGTGCGCAGCGGCGCGGGCAGCTTGTCCATGTCCGGGATGCTGGAGCTGGAGTCCGCGCCGGAGCCGAGGGAGGCGTACTTGGGGCCGAGGTCGGTCAGCCCGTCCTTGACGTAGTCGGTGATCCGGTTGGCCATGACCGCGCCGAGCGCGGAGACACCGATCGCACCGCCGAGGGAACGGAAGAAGGTGACCGTGGAGCTGGCGGAGCCCAGGTCGGACGGGGCCACCTGGTTCTGCGTGGACAGCACCAGGTTCTGCATCATCATGCCGATGCCGAGACCCAGCAGCGCCATGAAGATCGCGATGTGCCAGTAGGCCGTGTCGTAGCGGATCGTGCCGAGCAGGCCGAGTCCCGCGGTGACCAGGAAGCCGCCGCTGACCAGCCAGTACTTCCACCGTCCGGTCCGGGTGATGACCTGGCCGGAGACCGTGGAGGAGATGAACAGGCCGCCGATCATCGGGATCGTCATGACACCCGACATGGTCGGGGACTTGTCCCGCGCGAGCTGGAAGTACTGGCTGAAGAAGACGGTGCCGGTGAACATCGCGACGCCGACGAACAGCGAGGCCATCGACGACAGCGTGATCGTCCGGTTGCGGAACAGCCGCAGCGGGATGATCGGCTCGCTGGCCTTGGACTCGACGAGGACGAACAGCAGACCGAGGACGATCGCGCCGGCGACCATCGTGTACGTCTGCCAGGAGACCCAGTCGTACTTGTCACCGGCGAAGGTGACCCACAGCAGCAGCAGGGAGACCGCGGCGGAGATGAGGAACGCGCCGCCCCAGTCGACCTTGACGTCCCGCTTCACGACGGGCAGGTGCAGGGTCTTCTGCAGCACGATCAGCGCGATGACCGCGAACGGCACACCGACGTAGAAGCACCAGCGCCAGCCGAGCCAGCTCGTGTCGGTGATGACACCGCCGAGCAGCGGGCCGCCGACCGTCGCGACGGCGAACGTCGCGCCCAGGTAGCCGGAGTAGCGCCCGCGCTCGCGCGGGGAGATCATCGCGGCCATCACGATCTGCGCGAGGGCGGACAGACCGCCGACGCCGATGCCCTGCACCACGCGGCAGGCGATCAGCATGCCGGCGTTCTGCGAGAGACCGGCCGCGGCCGATCCCAGCACGTAGATGATGAGCGCTATCTGGACGAGCGCCTTCTTGCTGTACAGGTCGGACAGCTTGCCCCACAGGGGCGTGGCCGCGGTCATGGACAGGAGCGCGGCGGTGACGACCCAGGTGTAGGCGGACTGGCCGCCGCCCAGGTCACCGATGATCTCCGGGAGCGCGTTGGAGACGATCGTCGACGACAGGATCGCGACGAACATGCCCAGCAGCAGCCCGGAGAGCGCCTCCATGATCTGCCGGTGCGTCATCGGAGCGCCGTCGGCGGCGCCTCCGTGCTTGGCGTGAGAGCCCCGCACACCGGCTGGTGTGGTCGTTGCCATGGGCTTCCTTTTCTTACGTACTAAGCGGGTGTACGGGTGGTCAGTTCAGGTACGTCTGTCGCGTACGGGGGAGGGTGCGCCGCTGTCCGCTGCGTGGACCGGCAGTCGCCGAAGCTCTCGCGCAGCCTGCTCATCAGCTCGATGAGCAGCCCGACCTCGTGCTCGGACCAGTGGCTGAGCCGGTCGGCCAGCAGCCGCGACGTGCGCAGGGACAGCTCGTCGAGCTGCTCCTGGCCGGGACCGGTGAGGCGCAGGATGCGGGAGCGCTTGTCGGCGGGGTCGGGGAACCGTTCGATCCAGCCCCGGTCGGCGACATGCGCGACGTGGCGGCTGGTCACCGACATGTCCACGGAGAGCAGCTCCGCGAGCCTGCTCATCCGCATCTCGCCGTAGCGGCCGAGCAGCGTGAGCACGGCGGCGGAGCCTCCGGGGCAGTCGGGCGGCAGAATCCGCCCCATGTCCCGCTTCACGGCACCGATGGCGCTGAGCTGACGAGCCAATTCCTCGTACTGCGCCTGCTCGGCCATCACACCTCCCCTATTCGTTGCTTAGGGCAACCATAAAAGCAGTTGGTTGCCGCAGGCAAACGAGTCCGGGGCTTCAGGGCTAAAAACTTGGCAAAGGCAAGTATTGGCGGTCGTAAACCCGCAGGTGGGGTGGGGTGGGCGCGCGCGTCGCGAGGGTTGGCCGACGCGAACGCCCCTGGACTGGCGCGAACCGTCTCCGGTAAGAGGTGAGCGGCCCCCTGAGCGGCCCGAACCGCCCCTGGAACGAGGGGAAAGCGGAACCCCGCACTTGGGCAGACCCCGTGGATTCGCTAGGGTCCTGGCCTATGGCAAACACCCAGGGCCCCGAGGGCAACTACGACCCCGCGGGCAGCACCCAGATGTTCCGTGCGTTCGTCGACGAGTCCCCCCAGGGCCGGCAGCAGCAGCAGGCGGCGGCTCCCGCCGGTCCCCGCGTGGGTCTGATCGTCGGTGTCATCGTCGCCGTCGTGGTGGTCGCCGCGGTGGCCTGGCTCGCGTTCAAGTAGGCGGCGGGGCGGGCGACCGCCCTACTTCCACCGGACGGACACGTCCCGCGTCTCGATGCGCATGCCCAACGGCACCCGCCAGGCGTCGACGCACACCGTCCAGGTCGTGTCCTTCCGCGCGCCGGCGGCGATCGGCGCGGGAAGGGTCTCGGTCGATTTGACCGTCGCCCAGTCGATCCCGAGCGCCCCGATGATGTGCGTCCCGAACGTCACGGTCCCCGAACGCACCGCCGTACCACCGGTGTTGTGGAACACGAGGGTGACCTTCTCGCACCACCGCTGACCGGTGGCGGCCCGGGTGGGACCACTGAAGCCGAGCGCTGCGGGCCGTGCGCTCGGCGACGGAGCGGGAGGAGCGGGCGCCGAGGAGTGCCCGGCGCCTCCGCCCGGACTTCCCGACGTACTCCCTCCGGAGCCTTGGCCCGAACTCCCGCCTGTACGGGCGGAGTCGGAGCCCGAGCCGGAGCCTGATCCGGCGCCCGAGGTTGATCCCGATCCGGAGCCGGAGCCTGATCCGGCGCCCGAAGCCGATCCCGAGCCGGACGTCGAACCCGAACTCGAGGTCGAACCCGAGGCCGCAGCCGGGCCCTTGGGCGAGCCGGACCCGGCGCCATCCCGGCCGGCTGCCGTGCTCCCGGAGCCGCTGCCGTCGCCGGCGACATCCCCGTAGCCATCGCCGGATGCGAGCGTGCCGTCCGCGCCCGAACCCCCGCTCGACGCAACAGACTTGGCGCCTCCTGGCCCAGCCCCCTGACCCCCGGACCCGTCCAGCGCCCCCGGCGTTCCTCGCGTCCCCGGCGGCACCAGCGGCACCAGGGACACGTCCCCCGACGGGGCCGCCGCCGCGCCCGAGGCGCCCGGGGAGCCGCCCCCGGCCCCGATCGCGACGTAGCCGCCGCCGGGGCCCCCGCTTCCGCAGGCCGCCAGGACTCCGCCCAGGCACAGCACGGCCGCCGAGGCGCCCAGCAGGGCACCCCGGCGGCCGGGTGTCGACTCACGACGCAGACGCATCGCGCCAGTGTGGCTGACGGTCCGTCAATTATGAACCCCACGACGGGTTCTGCCGGTTCGCGCGACCTCTCAGTCGGAGATCAGTGAGAGATCGGCCGGAGATCGGCCCTGGATCAGTCGGAGATGAGTCCCTCGCGGAGCTGGGAGAGTGTGCGGGTCAGGAGGCGCGAGACGTGCATCTGCGAGATGCCGACCTCCTCGCCGATCTGCGACTGGGTCATGTTGGCGAAGAAGCGCAGCATGATGATCCGGCGCTCGCGGGGCGGCAGTTTGGCGAGCAGGGGCTTGAGGGACTCGCGGTACTCCACGCCCTCAAGGGCGGTGTCCTCGTAGCCGAGGCGGTCCGCGAGGGAACCCTCGCCGCCGTCGTCCTCGGGCGCGGGTGAGTCGAGCGAGGACGCCGTGTACGCGTTGCCGACGGCGAGGCCGTCGACCACGTCCTCCTCGGACACCCCGAGCACGGTGGCGAGTTCGGCGACCGTCGGCGAGCGGTCGAGCTTCTGGGACAGCTCGTCACTGGCCTTGGTGAGCGCGAGCCGCAGCTCCTGGAGGCGGCGCGGGACACGCACCGACCAGGAGGTGTCACGGAAGAACCGTTTGATCTCACCGACGACCGTCGGCATCGCGAACGTCGGGAACTCCACCCCGCGTTCGCAGTCGAACCGGTCGATCGCCTTGATCAGGCCGATGGTGCCGACCTGGACGATGTCCTCCATCGGCTCGTTCCGCGAGCGGAAGCGGGCCGCCGCGTACCGGACGAGCGGGAGGTTCAGCTCGATGAGGGTGTCCCGGACGTAGGCACGCTCCGGGCTGTTCTCGCCGAGTGCGGCGAGCCGCAGGAAGAGGGAGCGGGACAGGGTGCGGGTGTCGATGGCGCCGGAGGACTCGGGAACCAGTACGGCTTCCGGGGTCTCGGCGGCGGGGACATCGGGAAGCACGGCGTGCGCCTCGGACGCTGCGTCGCTCTTCGTGAGCGTGAGCACCTTCGAGCTGCCCTGGTCTGCGGACATGCCACCCCCTTTGGGTCGCGGACGGTCGCGGCAGTCGCTCCCGTCGGAGGAACGCAGCCTCCACCTGAATACCGGAGGCGGGGCCGCGGCAAACGCGTCTCCGGAAGAATGTCACATGTCGGCAACACGCTGTAGTGACATGTCGACACGTAGACGGTGGATCGGCCCTGGAAAAAGGGGGTCTGACGGTTTTTCAGCGCTCAACC
Organism: Streptomyces sp. NPDC007084; assembly: GCF_040703595.1. Taxonomy (NCBI): domain Bacteria; kingdom Bacillati; phylum Actinomycetota; class Actinomycetes; order Kitasatosporales; family Streptomycetaceae; genus Streptomyces; species Streptomyces sp. NPDC007084. The sequence continues at coordinate 150,099 of NZ_JBEYFY010000001.1, read as the reverse complement.
GCCGGAAAAAGTGACCTTGAGCGATTCGCTCTTGTCGGTTACGCCTCGATCCTGTTTGCGGATCGAAGACGCGCGAAACTACGCGCGAGCAGCCTTGACACATGCATCTGGGAGACGCCCAGCTCCGCGCTGATCTGTGACTGGGTGAGGTTGCTGTAGTAGCGGAGCAGCAGGATCCGCTGCTCGCGCTCGGGCAGTTGTACGAGCAGATGCCGTACGAGGTCCCGGTGTTCGACCCCGTCGAGCGCGGGGTCCTCGTAGCCGAGCCGGTCGAGCAGGCCCGGCAGCCCGTCGCCCTCCTGGGCCGCTTCGAGGGAGGTCGCGTGGTAGGAGCGGCCGGCCTCGATGCAGGAGAGCACGTCCTCCTCGGTGATGCGCAGCCGCTCGGCGATCTCGGCGGTGGTGGGCGAGCGGCCGAAGGCGGTGGTCAGATCCTCCGTCGCGGCGTTCACCTGCACCCACAGCTCGTGCAGCCGGCGCGGTACGTGGACGGTGCGGACGTTGTCGCGGAAATACCGCTTGATCTCGCCGACGACCGTGGGCATCGCGAAGGTCGGGAACTGCACCCCCCGGTCCGGGTCGAAGCGGTCGATCGCGTTGATCAGGCCGATGGTGCCGACCTGGACCACGTCTTCCATGGGTTCGTTGCGGGAGCGGAAGCGGGCCGCCGCGTAGCGGACGAGGGGGAGGTTGGCCTCGATGAGGGCTCCGCGGACCCGGTGGTGCTCGGCGGTGCCCGGCTCCAGCATCTTGAGCCGGCCGAAGAGCACCTGGGTGAGGGCCCGGGTGTCGGCGCCGCGGCGGCGCTCGGGGGCGGCCTCCGGGGCGGTTTCCGGAGCTGTCTCGGGGGCGGTCTCGGGGGTCGTCCCGGGCGCGGGGGCCTCCGGTGCGGTGCCCTGCGCCGGGGGAGAGGGCGGGACCTGGGCCGGGGCGTGCGAGGGGGCCGGTGCCTGGGCCTTGGCCGGGGCTTCCTCCTGGGGCGGCGCAGTACTGGCCGACACGGTCAACGCCACCTCGTCATTCGTCAACGTCCGTCAACGTATCCGTCAACTCATCCGTCAAAAGCGGTCATAGCATCACAAGACATGTGCACTGTGTGCAAGCACCGCATATTGCCGTGTTGGGCGTCAGTTGGGGCGTAAGACACCAAAAACCCCTGACCGGTTGCGGTCAGGGGCGGGGAAGGGGGCGGGTCGCGGCGATCGGACTAGTAGGACCGATCGGAAGAGTTCCGGCCGCTCGGAAGGGTCGCCGGTCCGCTCGGAGGAGTCTCCGGTCCGGTCAAGGGAGCCCTCGGTCCGGTCAGAGGGAGTCTCCGTTCCGGTCAGAACGGATAGTCGGCGATCACCCAGGTGGCGAACTCGCGCCAGAGGGCGACGCCCGCCTGGTGCGCCGGGTGTTCCAGGTAGCGCTTGAGGGCGTCGGTGTCGTCGACGGCGGAGTTGATCGCGAAGTCGTAGGCGATGGGCCGGTCGGTGATGTTCCAGTCGCACTCCCAGAACCGCAGCTCGGGGATCTGGTCGCCGAGCGCGCGGAAGGCGGCGACGCCCTCGGCGACGCGGGGCTCGTCCCGCTCGACGCCGTCGTTGAGCTTGAAGAGGACCAGATGGCGGATCACGGGAACTCCTTGGTGGTGCCGGCGCCGGCCGTCAGTTCTGGGCTCCGTCGGCCACCCAGGTCATGAAGTCGCCGATCGCGCGAGCGGCGCTGGATATGCCCTCGAAGCCTATCTCGACGTAACCGGCGGCCTTCGCCGGATCGGTGATGATCACGTAGAGCACGAAGACGACGATGACGTAGATGGCGAGCTTCTTCGTGTTCACCGCCATGGCGGCCTCCCCTGTGCCTGCTGCGCCCGGTGGGCCCCCAGTTGCCGGCGGTGAGTTTAACCTTCACAAGCTCTTTAGGGACCAACGGCCCACGGGTCGAGGTCTTTTGCGGTGCCCGGGCCCCGCTCCCGCAGGTCAGCATGGAGGGGAGCCCCGGCGGAACAGGCAGGAGTCCTCCGGGCGCGAAGGGCCTCACTGCGGGGCCCGCGCCGCGGCTTCCCCCCGAGACGGCGGCACGGGCCTGGGGCCCTCGAAACGGGGGAGGCGGCTTGTCCCCTCGTGCCGCCTCCCCCGCCCCCTGGGGGTGCGGAAACAGCCCCGGCGACTGAGCGGACGCCGGGGCTTTCCGCTGTCCAAGACTCCCGGCCAAGATCCCGGCCAGCCGTGGGGCAGGCGGCTCCGGCCCGGAACGCACGAAGGGCCCCGTCTCTCGACGGGGCCCTTCCGAAGCGGTAGCGGAGGGATTTGAACCCTCGGTGACGGGTTACGCCACACTCGCTTTCGAGGCGAGCTCCTTCGGCCGCTCGGACACGCTACCGAGGGAGACCCTACCCCAAGGTGGGTCGTGCTCTGAAATCCGTTTCGCAGACCCCGGAACTTCCCCGCCGGACAGGGTCCGAGGAGGGTCCGGGCGCGGTCAGCGGTCGCGGAAGAAGTCGGTGAGCAGCCCGGCGGACTCCTCGGCGAGGACTCCCTCGATGACCTCGGGACGGTGGTTCAGCCGCCGGTCGCGCACCACGTCCCACACCGATCCCGTCGCCCCCGCCTTCTCGTCGCGGGCGCCGTAGACCACCCGCTCGACCCGGGACTGCACCAGCGCGCCCGCGCACATAGTGCAGGGCTCCAGGGTGACGACGAGCGTGCAGCCGGTCAGCCGCCACTCGCCGAGCCGCGCGGCTGCCCTGCGCAGCGCGAGGACCTCGGCGTGTGCCGTCGGGTCGCCGGTCGCCTCGCGTTCGTTGTGCCCGGCCGCCAGTACGGTCGTCCCGTCCGGCGCCAGCACGACGGCGCCGACGGGAACGTCCCCGCCCAGGACGGCCAGCCGAGCCTCGTCCAGCGCGCGCCGCATCGGCGCCCGCCACGGGTCGCGTACGGGATCGGGCGGGGGTGCCTGATGGGGGGTGCTCACCCCGGGAACCTAGCGGAACCCGGGCCGGCCGGGCGCGGGGGCCTGTCCGGCGGCGGACGGAACGCCGTGACCCGGCCCGCTCCGGGCCGGGTCACCGACGTACGCGCGTCGCCGGGGCGCCGCTCAGGGCACCGCTCGCGGACAGGACCGCGGAGCCGGCCGCGTCGCGCGGGCCGGCCCGGCGGTGGGTGTCGTCGTGGCTGTGTATGGGGTGGTGGTGGGTGGGGTGGGGGTGAGGAGGGGGCTGTGGCCGTGGCTGCGGCCATGCCGTGGGTGGTGCGGTTTGCTGCTGTCGCTGTCGCTGTTGCTGTCGTTCGGGCCGGGGAGCGCGAGGGCCTAGCGGACGGTCTCCAGGACCTCGGCCGCCCCGAGCGACTCGGCGATCGTGCTGAGCGCGTCGCCTTCGTCCAGGGCGAGCAGTTCCCGCTCGCCCACTCCGAGGTCCGCGAGGATGTAGCGGTCCCCGACGGGGCTGTGCGACAGGGCGTCGCCGGACACACTCCCCTCTTCTTCCTCCTCGTCGTCCACGGAGGCCCCGGGCTCACCGTCCTCCGTGCCGTCCAGGTCGAGAGAGTCCAGGTCGGCGACGTCGTCGCCGCCCGGTTCCCGTCCCAGCACTTCGTCGGTGAGCAGGATCTCGCCGTACGAACTGCGGGAAGCCGCGGCGGCGTCCGACACGTAGATACGAGGGTCCTCCTCGCCGTCCACGCGGACGACACCGAACCACGCGTCCTCCTGCTCGATGAGCAGAAGCACCGTGTCCTCGTCCGAGACTTCACGGGCCAGGTCGGTCAGATCCGACAGGGTCTCCACATCGTCGAGCTCTGTGTCGCTCGCTTCCCACCCGTCTTCGGTGCGCGCGAGCAGTGCGGCGAAGTACACCGTGACTCTCCCACTGGTCATAGGTGTGCCGGTTGGGGTTCCCCCCGGCGGAGGCTGTGGACGGGGAGTGCTGCTCCGAGCCCCGCCCACTCGGAATCGTGGCAGAAACAAGGCGTTCAGGGGACGTCTTCGGCCTGCTGTGTCTGCCTCTTTTGATCGCTACCAGCGGATCGTACGCGGCTGCCCGCGCCGCGCGGGCACCACCCGGCCGACACGACGGCGCGCCGCCGATGCGGCGTGGGGCGGGATGCGGGAAGCGCGGCGGGCGCGTCGCGGGTGTCCGTGGCCAACTTGTCGCGGCCCCGTCGCGCACTCGTGGTGGGGCCGTCGCGCACCCGTGGGTGGGGCCGTCGCTGACCCACGTCTTGGGCCCCTCGATACAGGCCTCGGGCAGGTCGCGGGCGCCGACGTGCGCTGTGAGCTGGGCGATTCCCTCATCATCGGCCGGGGTGCCGGGGTGCCGGGGTGCCGGGGTTGCCGCCCTGCCGGGGTGCCGGGCTGCGGGGTGGCCGGGACGGGATTCCACGCTCCCGGGGTTTCACGCTTCCCGGCTGCACTCCGGCCCCGTACGCCCGATGGCCCTGCGCTGGTGCTGGCCCCGTGCTGGTGCTGGCCCCGTGCCGCGCACCCCTCTGCGGGCGCTCCTCCCTGCGGCCGAGCCGCTACCAGCGGAACGTGCGCATGCGCATCGCGTGCCGCAGCCGTGCCGTCTTGGCGCGGCGCGGCTGGACGCGGTCGCGCAGCTCCCGCGCCTCGGCCAGATCGCGCAGGAACTGGGCGCGTCGCCTCCTGCGCTCGGCCTCGCTCTCCAGCCGCTCGGAGGTCTCCTCTTCCGGGTTCCGCATTGGCACACCACCCCAGGTCCGTCCCTCCCACCTTCCCTCTGATGGTCGGTTTGATGCCAGCGGACGGGTGACGCGGGAGGCCGGGGCCCGGCCGGACGGGGCAGTGGCGGGCGTCCGGGGCCCGGCTACTGTTGTGGACATGCGTCTCCACGTCGTCGACCACCCTCTGGTCGCCCATAAGCTCACCACCCTGCGCGACCGGCGCACCGACTCCGCGACCTTCCGGCGGCTCGCCGACGAGCTGGTCACCCTGCTCGCCTACGAGGCCACCCGCGACGTGCGGACCGAGCAGGTCGACATCGTGACCCCGGTCTCCCCGACCACGGGCGTCAAGCTCTCCTACCCCCGCCCCCTCGTCGTCCCGATCCTGCGGGCCGGCCTCGGCATGCTGGACGGCATGGTCCGGCTGCTGCCGACCGCCGAGGTGGGCTTCCTGGGCATGGTGCGCGACGAGGAGACGCTCCAGGCCTCCACGTACGCGACCCGGATGCCCGACGACCTCTCCGGCCGGCAGGTCTACGTCCTCGACCCGATGCTGGCCACCGGCGGCACCCTCGTCGCGGCGATCCAGGAGCTGATCAAGCGCGGCGCCGACGACGTCACCGCCGTCGTCCTGCTGGCCGCGCCCGAGGGCGTCGAGGTGATGGAGCGGGACCTGGCGGGCACGCCGGTCACCGTCGTCACCGCCTCGGTGGACGAGCGCCTGAACGAGCACGGCTACATCGTGCCGGGCCTCGGCGACGCGGGGGACCGGATGTACGGCGCCGCCGAGTAACCGAGTAACCGAGCAGTCGATTAACCGGGCAGTCGAGTAACCGAGCAGTCGAGCAGTACTGAGCAGGTGGCTCTCCGGGGGAGAGCGCGAAGAGGCGGGGCCCTGCGGAACCGAACCGGTGCGACCGGTGTTCCGCAGGGCCCCGCCTTTCGTTCCGTTCCGGGGATCAGCAGCTCTTCTTGGCGGAGGGCGTCGGCTGGGGCTGGGCCAGGACGGTGAGCGCCTTGTCGGCGTCCTCCTTCTTGGTGAGCGCCTTGAAGCCGTTGCCGATGATGAGGTCGACGGTGGTCGCCTGCGTACGGCCGTCGGTCTTCAGCTCGGCGCCGGCGAGCTGGGTGTTGAGGACGGGGAGCGCGGCCCGGTCGGCGGCCTTGGCGCCGAGCAGCAGTCCGGCGCCCTCGACCTTCTTGTCGTACGCGGCCGTCGCGTTGCCCACGTCACCGATCTTGAAGCCGCGTTTCCGCAGTTCGTCCGCCGTCTCCTTGGCGAGCCCGCTGCGCGGGGTCGCGTTGAGGACGTTCACGGTGATCTGGCCGGGCTTCGGCGGGGTGTCGGCGACCGCGGCGGCCGCGGAGGCGCGCGCCGCCGGGGAGGCCTTGGACCCGCAGTCCGCCTTCGTGGCCGCGGTACTGACCTTGCCGCCACCGGTGAAGACGTCGATGAGCTGCAGGGTCCCCCACCCGATCAGCCCGAGTGCGGCGACGGAGGCGACGACCAGGAAGGCGAGCCTGCGGCGCCCCCGGGGCCGGCGCATCCTCGGGTACTTGTCCCCCGTGATCCGGTACTGGCCACCCATGCCAGGGGGAGTGAGCATGCTCATGGGCGCAGCGTAGTGCGCCCGGACCGCGATGCCTACTAAATGATCATTGCTCGGCGGCCAGTTCAACCCATTGGGGTCAAGCCGTGGCCATTAGTCCAGTTCAAGGACGCGCGCGTGCAGCACCTGGCGCTGCTGGAGCGCGGCGCGGACGGCGCGGTGCAGGCCGTCCTCCAGGTACAGATCGCCCTGCCACTTGACGACGTGGGCGAAGAGGTCGCCGTAGAAGGTGGAGTCCTCGGCGAGGAGGGTCTCCAGGTCGAGCTGGCCCTTGGTCGTCACGAGCTGATCGAGGCGGACCGGGCGCGGCGCGACGTCCGCCCACTGCCGGGTGCTTTCCCGGCCGTGGTCGGGGTACGGCCGGCCGTTTCCGATGCGCTTGAAGATCACACGGAAAGCCTACCGGCCCAGACGTTCCGGGCGCAGCCACGGCGGCGGAGTGCGACGCTGGAAAAGATGCCGCAAAGCCGTGCAAATCGGGAACAGGGGTCTGATATGAGTGACAGCGAGACCGTCCCGACGGCTGCCGCCGAAGCCGGTCCCTCGGGCCCCGTCACTGGTTCCCAACGCCCCGCCACCGGTTCCCAAGGCCCCGACACCAGTTCCCAGGGCCCCGGCGCCCCCGCGGCCGGGGCGACCGGCGTCGGCGGGGACGCCCCCGCTCTGCCCCCGGAAGCCCTGGAGATCGCCGCCGGCTACGCCTTCACCGGTCCCGCCCTGGACCTGGGCGCCCTGCTCTGGGACGGCGCCTGTGTGCCAGACGCGCAGATCCGCGTCCCGTTGCCGATGCTCAACCGGCACGGTCTGGTCGCGGGCGCCACCGGCACCGGCAAGACCAAGACGCTCCAGCTCATCGCCGAGCAGCTCTCGGCGCAGGGCGTCCCGGTGTTCCTCGCCGACGTGAAGGGCGACGTCTCGGGGATCTCGGCGCCCGGCGAGCCCGGGGACAAGGTCCTGGAGCGGACCCGGGAGGTGCGCCAGGAGTGGACGCCGGGCGGCTGCCCCGCCGAGTTCTACGCGCTCGGCGGCCTCGGCCACGGCATCCCCGTACGCGCCACGGTCACCAGCTTCGGACCGGTCCTGCTCTCCAAGGTGCTCCAGCTCAACCAGACCCAGGAGCAGTCGCTCGGCCTGATCTTCCACTACGCCGACCAGAAGGGCCTGGAACTCGTCGACCTCAAGGACCTGCGCGCGGTCGTCGCCTTCCTGACCTCGGACGAGGGCAAGCAGGAGCTGAAGGGGATCGGCGGACTGTCCACCGCCACGGCGGGCGTCATCCTGCGTTCCCTCACCGCCTTCGAGGCGCAGGGCATGAGCCCCTTCTTCGGGGAGCCGGAGTTCGACACGAGCGAGCTGCCGCGCACCGCGCAGGACGGCCGGGGCGTGGTGTCGGTCCTCGAACTGCCCGCCGTGCAGGACAAGCCGCAGCTCTTCTCGACCTTCCTCATGTGGCTGCTGGCCGACCTCTTCCACGACCTCCCCGAGGTCGGCGACGCGGACAAGCCGAAGCTCGTCTTCTTCTTCGACGAGGCCCATCTGCTCTTCAACGGCGCCTCCAAGGCGTTCCTCGACTCCATCACGCAGACCGTCCGGCTGATTCGCTCGAAAGGAGTCGGCGTCTTCTTCGTGACGCAGACCCCCAAGGACGTGCCCGGCGATGTCCTCGCCCAGCTCGGCAACCGCGTCCAGCACGCGCTGCGCGCCTTCACCCCGGACGACCAGAAGGCGCTGAAGGCCACCGTGAAGACCTTCCCCAACTCCCCCTACGACCTCGAAGAGGTGCTCACCGGCCTCGGCACCGGCGAGGCCGTGATCACCGTGCTGAGCGAGAGGGGCGCCCCGACCCCGGTCGCGGCGACCCGGCTGCGGGCACCGGAGTCCCTGATGGGCCCGGTGGCGCCGGACGCGCTGGACCGGGCGGTGCAGGGGTCCCCGCTGTACGGGCGGTACGCGGAGGCGGTGGACCGCGAGTCGGCGTACGAGAAGCTGACGGCGGCGCGGGAGGCGCGGGCCGGTCAGGACGCCCCGCCGGCTTCCAAGACCCCAGCGGCTTCCAAGACCCCGGCGGCTTCGAATCCCTCGAAGACCTCGAAGGCCCCGAAGGCTTCGAAGGAAGAGGCGTCCGTTGTGGAGCAGGTCGTCGGCAGCGGGATGTTCAAGTCCCTGGCGCGGTCGATGGGCACCCAGATCGGACGGGAGATCACGCGGTCGCTGTTCGGGACGGCCCGGAAGCGGCGGTAGCGCGCGGAACGCCGGAGGCGGCCGTCCCAGCCGGGGCGGCCGCCTCCTGTCGTCAGGCGCGCGGGGTGTCCGGGGGCGTACCCGGCCGCTGTTCGTCGGGTTCGGGGTGCGGCGCGGGGCGCGGACGCGGTTCGGGGGAGTTGTCGCGGGCGGCTTCCGCGCGCAGGAGGGCGCGCAGGACCGCGTACGGGTCCGTGGGCATGAGGGTCCTGTTCCTTTCGCTGATGAACGACCTGGCTGGGGTGGCCGGGTCCGTCAGCAGCGCAGGACCACGCAGCGGAGGGTGTGCAGGGCGGGGGAGGGAACGGGAGCGATGACGGTGGGCGCGGCTGCCCGTGCGGTGCGGGGCGGGTGCCCCGGGAGGGGCGGCGGCGCCGGGTGCGGGGGTGCGAAGGGCCGGTGGGCCTGGCGGTGCGGTGGGCGCAGCGCCGTGTCGAGGGCGTCGTGCTCCGCGGTGCCCTCGGCCGAGCCCTCGGTGCCGCCGGCGAGGGCGGCGACGCCGGCCACCGGAGTCGTGAACGTCTCCGGGTGCGGGCCGGTCGCGAGCAGGGCGACGACGAGGAGGACGAGGACCCGGAGGGTCCGTGCGCTCCACCGAGCCCCTCCCCGCGCTCGCCCGCGACGGCGCAGCGGGTGCGGGTGGCGCGGGGCGGGGCTCATGAGCGTCATGTCCCCACCGGAGGCGGGGCTCACCGGGTCGGCACCGAGAAGCACCCGTTCGGCGCACTGGTCGGGCTCCGGGCTCTTGGTGCCCCGCGTTCTTCTCCGACTCTCGTTCAGGCGGAGCGGGGGACCGACCGGGCGCCGGAACGGATGCGGAACGCCACGATGACCTCGGTGATGCCGACCGCGACGAGCCAGATCCCGCCGACCACCGTCAGAACCGCGACGGACTCGAACGGCGACACGATCAGCACGATGCCCGCGAGGAAGCTGATGATCCCGAGGACGATCTGCCAGCCACGGGCCGGCACGCCCGGGTCGGAGGCGGCGGCGAGGGTCTGGGTGATGCCCCGGAACAGCCAGCCGATGCCGATCCACAGGGCGAGCAGCAGGATCGACTGGGTCGCGCCCCGGAAGCAGAAGAGGCCGAGGACGATCGACAGGGCACCGCTGATGAAGGCCATCACGCGCAGCGAGGTCGCCGCGTGGGTGCCGAACGCGGCGACGAGCTGGAGGACGCCGCTGACGACCAGGTACACCCCGAAGAGGACACCGGCGACGAGGAGCGAGGCACCGGGCCAGATCAGCACGATGACGCCGAGGGCCAGCGCGGCGACACCGGCCGCGAGGACGGCCTGCCAGGCGCTGCGGGAGAGCAGATGCAAGGGCCCTTCGAGCGGGGGGCCGTCCGGATCGGAGGATGCCTGGATCATGCGCCCATGCTGCGAACACCCCCCACCCCGAGCCACCGGGGTGACCCGAACGAGTACGGGCGGAAAAAAATCCGGCCGGGGCAGGGGCGCGGAAAAATCCAGCCGGGCAGGGGCGGGGAAAATCCAGCCCCTCCGGCGTTTGAGGAGCGGGGTCTGGGGCGGAGCCCCAGGTACGGGCGGAGCCCCAGGTACGGGACGGGCAGGGGCGGAGGGGGCGAAGAGAGGCCTGTTACGGGGCCGGCACCCGCGCCGGGGAAGAGTGAACCCCGGTTCACGGAAGCCCGGGTTACTTGCCGGAGGCCTTCGCCGCCTTGGCCGCCGCCTTCACCTCCTGCTTGTGCGCCCGCACCTTGCCCAGAGACTCCGGCCCGGTGATATCGGCGACGGAACGAAAGGAACCGGCCTCCCCATAAACCCCGGCCGCCTCCCGCCACCCCTCCGGCCGCACCCCGAGCTGCTTACCGAGCAGCGCCAGGAAAATCTGGGCCTTCTGCGTACCGAACCCGGGAAGTTCCTTGAGCCGGCGCAACAGCTCCGCCCCGGTCCCCGCGTCCTTCCAGACCCCGGCCGCGTCCCCGTCGTAGTGCTCGACAAGGTACTGACAGAGCTGATGGATCCGCTTGCCCATGGACCCGGGATACCGGTGCACGGCCGGCTTGGCGGAGAGCAGCTCGGCGAACTTCTCCGGGTCGTAGGAGGCGATCTCGTGCGCGTCGAGGTCGTCGGACCCCATGCGCCGGGCGATCGTGTACGGCCCCGCGAAGGCCCACTCCATCGGCACCTGCTGGTCCAGCAGCATGCCGACCAGCGCGGCGAGTGGGCTGCGGCCGAGGAGTTCGTCGGCTTCGGGCTGCTGCGCGAGGTGAAGGGTGACGTCCATGAACCGATGATCCCGCGAGCCGGGACCCGGCGCTCGGCCGTACCCGCCGCCGCCCGGTTCCCCACCGCCCCCACCAGGCACGTACGATCTCCGGGCGGGCTAGTTAGGTGAGCCTAACCTGAGAAGGGTGAGGCCTGAGAAAGGCATGGGAAGCGCGGGGCCCGAGGCGGGCCCCGAAGAGCGGGACCTGAGCCGGGCCGGACAGGAGTCTGGGCCTGAGCCGGGCCGGAGAAGAGTGGGGACGGAACGTGACCGCCGAGATCTACCGTGACGCCTGGGGCGTCCCGCACCTGCGTGCCGGGAGCGCGCTGGAACTGGCGCACGCCCAGGGCCGGGTCACGGCCGAGGACCGGGCCTGGCAACTGGAGGTCGAACGGCACCGCTCGCAGGGCACCTCCGCCGCCTTCCTCGGCGCCGAGTCGGTGAGCTGGGACCGGCTCGCCCGGCAGGCCCGCCTGGACGACACCGCCCGCGGCTGCTTCGCGGCCCTGGAGGAGCGGGACCCCGAAACCGCCGCCTGGATCGTCGCGTACACCGACGGGGTCAACGCCGGACTGGCCGAAGGGGCCCGGCGCGCCCCGGAGTTCGCGGCGACCGGCCTCGCGCCGGGCCGCTGGGAGCCGTGGAGCCCGCTCGGCGTCTGGCTCGCCACCCACATCCTGTTCGCCGGCTTCCCCGCGAAACTCTGGCGCGAGGAGGTCGTACGGCGCCTGGGCGCGGACGCGGTCAACCTGTTCGCCATGGACGGGCCGGGCACGGCCGGCAGCAACGGCTGGCTGGTGAGCGGCGAGCGCACCGTCACCGGCCAGGCGGTCATCGCCGGCGACCCGCACCGCTTCATCGAGGCCCCCGGCGTCTACCAGCAAATACGGCTGGCCTGCCCGGAGTTCGACGTCGTCGGCATCGCCGTCCCCGGCGTCCCGGGCATCGCCCACTTCGCCCACACCGGCACGGTCGCCTGGGCCATCACCAACGCCATGGCCGACTACCACGACCTCTACCGGGAACGGCTGCGAAGCGCGGCCGGCGGGGCCGTCGAGGCCCTCGACCCCGACGGCGTGTGGCGGACCGCGACACGGCACGTGGAACGCGTGGAGGTGGCCGGCGGCGCGCCCGTCGAGGTAGAGGTGGTCGAGACGGCGCGCGGGCCCGTGGTGATCGGGGGCGTCGACGCCGGCGAGGCCGTGAGCCTGCGCTATCCGCCGCGCGTCACCCACGACCTCGGCTTCGGCGCGCTCCTGCCGTTGCTGCGGGCGCGCCGGGTCGCCGACGTGGACCGGGCGTTCGACACCTGGGCCGAGCCGGTGAACGTCGTGCAGGCCGCCGACACCGAGGGCGGGCTGCTGCACCGCGTCGCGGGCCGCGTCCCGGTCCGCGCCGAGGCCAACCGCGTCCGGATCGTGCCCGCTTGGGAGTCCGGGCACGAGTGGACCGGCTGGCACGCCATGCCGTACGGCACGGTCGAGGACGGCCTCGCCGTGATGGCGAACCAGCGCGGCCCCTCCACCCCGCTCGGCATCGAGTTCGCCCCACCGCACCGCGCCGCCCGCATCCGCCAACTCCTCGACAGAGAGTCAAAGTTGCGGGCCACGGACATGGCAGCCCTGCACATGGACACCCATCTCGCCTCCGCCGCGCCCCTGTTGGAGCGGCTCGCTTCTCTCGACCTGTCCGGCCCCGCCGCCGGCCTGCGGGACCGACTCCTGCGCTGGGACCGGCACATGGACGCCGACAGCACCGTGGCCGCCGAGTACGCACGGATGCGGAGCGCGGTCGTACGCCGGCTCGCCGCCCATCCGTCCCTCGCGGTCCTGTCCGACCCGCCGGACTACCCGGACGTCTTCCTGCCCTGGCTCGCGCTGATTCCCCGCGTCGGCCTCGCCCTCGAAAACCTGCTGAAAGCAAGGGATTTGTACGGCATCGACCGGGATGCCGTCGTCCGGGAAGCGGTGGAGGAGGTGGCCGCCGAACAGGAGGCGGGGACGGGAGCCGCCGGGTCGGTGGGGTCCGCCGGACGCACCTGGGGTGACACCCACCGTCTCGCCCCTTGGCGCGCACTCCCCGACACCCCGAACACCCCGAACACCCCGAACGCCCCGAACACTCCGAACGCTTTGGACACCTCGAACCCGTCGAACCCCGCGTACGCCGAACCGGGGCTGTCCGGCGACAACGACTGTGTGCTGTGCACGTCCTCGGTGCCCGGGCTGACCGATCTCAGCGTGCGCGGGCCCGCCGCCCGTTACGTCTGGGACCTCGCCGACCGGGACGCCAGCCTCTGGGTGGTGCCCTTCGGCGCGGACGGCGTGCCCGGCACCGAGCACCACCGCGATCAACTCCCCCTGTGGCTCAGCGGAGAACTGGCCCCCGTGACCACCGACTGGAAGACGCTGAAGAAGGAGCAAGGAGAGTGAAGAAGGAGCAAGGAGATTGGGGAGCGCGATGACGTCCGCGGAGACGAGGACCGCCGGTACGAGGACCACCGGTACGGCGGTGACCGGTACGGCGAGCACCGGTACGGCGGTGACCGGTACGGCGGTGACCGGTACGGCGGTCACCGGAGCCATGTCCATGCACGCGCCCACGGGGACGCGCTCGGGCTCGGAGTCGTACGCCGACGGCCGGGCGGCGGTGTACGAGCAGGAGGTCGACGGCTTCGGCACGGTCCGGGTGCTGCCCGTGGACCCGTACGCCGACCTCGACGTCGTCCACACCTGGGTCGGCGCGGAACGCGCCGCGTACTGGGGCATGACCGGGTTCACCCGGCAGCAGGTCCTGGAGACCTTCCTGCACCTCGACTCGCTCGACACCCACCACGCCTTCCTCGCGGTCATGGACGGTGTGCCGGCCGCGCTCTTCCAGACGTACGAGCCCGGGGCCGACCGGGTCGGCGAGTGTTACGAGGTCGCGCCCGGCGACATCGGCGTCCACCTGCTGATCGGTCCCCCGGCGGCGGGGACCGGCGGGCGGCCCGGCTGGTCGGCGGCGCTGCTGACGGCGTTCCTGGGGTACGCCCTGACCGGCCTCGACCGGCGGCGCGCGGTCGTGGAGCCCGACGCCCGCAACACCAAGGCGATCGAACGGCTCACCAGGCAGGGCTTCGTCGACGCCGGAGACATCGTGCTCCCGGAGGTCGACCTGCCCGAGGTCCATCTGCCCGAGAAGCACGCCCGGCTCGCCTTCCTGACCCGCGAGGCCTTCGAGGCGTCCGGGCAGGTTTCCCGGCCGAGGGGGTGAGCAGGAGGCCGCCCGCGTCCGTACGTAACCGAGACCCTGCCCCAGGAGATGACGGAGACGGCGTGTGAACGGAAGCGGGCGGCGGAACCGGCGGGGCGCGGCCCGGGTCCTTGCGTTGCTGGCCGGCGTTCTGACGCTGGTCCTTTTCACGGGCGTGAGCGGCGCGTCCGCGCACGCCGCGCTGACGGGTACCGATCCGCGGGACGGCAGCGTGCTGAAGTCGGCGCCGCGCCAGGTCACACTGAGGTTCAGCGAGTCGGTCGGGCTGCTCGACGACTCCTTCCGCGTCCTCACCCCGGAGAACCGGCGCGTCCACACGGGTGCGCCGCGCCATGTCGACGGCCGCTCCGACACGGCGAGCGTCACGCTGCCGCGCGGCCTCGGGACCGGCACGTTCACGGTGGCGTGGCGGGTCGTCTCGGCCGACAGCCACCCGGTGTCGGGCGCGTTCACCTTCTCCATCGGCAAACCCTCGGCGACCGCCGCGCCCCTGCCCTCCGCCGCCGCGGGCAACCCGGCCTCCGCCGCGCTGTACGACATCGCCCGCTACGCCGCGTACAGCGGACTCGCCCTGCTCATCGGCGCGGCGACCTTCGTCCTGGCCTGCGGCTTCCGGGGCTCGGTCCGCCGCCTGCTGCACACCGGCTGGTGGACCCTCATCAGCTCGACCGTCGCGCTGCTCCTGCTGCGCGGCCCGTACGAGCGCGGCACCGGCATCGCCGACGCCCTCGACCCCACGATCCTCAGCGACACCCTGACCAGCCGCCCGGGAATCGTGCTGGTGGTCCGGCTGGCGCTGCTGGCGGGGGCGGTTCTCCTTCCGCTGCCGGGACCGGGGAGTGCCGACGGTGCCGTCCGGGGCGAGAGGCGGACTGACGACGCTGTCGTCCCCGTCCCCGGGGAGGGACGGCCGGGCCGCGTGACCCTCGCGCTGGGCGGGCTCCTCGCCCTCGGCCTGGCGGTCACCTGGGCCGCGGCCGAACACGCCTCCGCCGGTATCCAGGTCCCGGTGGCGATGGTCTCCTCGGTGCTGCACCTGCTGGCCATGGCGGTCTGGCTCGGCGGCCTGACCGCGCTGCTCACGGCGCTCCACCGCCCCGCCGAGCCGGTGCCCCCGGCCGTCGTCACCCGCTTCTCCCGTCTCGCCCTCACCTCGGTGGCCGTCCTCGCGGCAACCGGCGTCTACCAGTCCTGGCGCGGCCTCGGCTCCTGGAACGCCCTGACGTCGACGTCGTACGGCCGCCTCCTGCTCGCGAAGGTCGCCGTGGTGGCACTGCTGCTGGCGGGAGCGGCCGTGTCCCGCCGCTGGACGACCCGGCTCGCGATGCCGCGGGCCCCGGAGGCGGTCCCGGCGGAACGCGTACCGGTCGCCGTGGCGGCGGCAGCGGAGACGACGACCACACCGTCGGCGGACGAGCCGCCCGACGAGGCGTCCTTCGCGAAGGAGCGCCAGCAGCGGGAGAACCGGACGCGGTTGCGGGGTCTGCGCCGCTCGGTGCTGGCCGAGGTCACGGTCGGCATCCTGGTGCTGGTGATCACGACGATGCTGACCGGCACGCAGCCGGGCCGCGCCGCGGAGGAGACGGCGACCGCGACGGCGGCGGCGGACCAGCCGGCTTCGTCGACGACGCTGGTCCCCTTCGACGTCGGCACACCGGGCGGCCACGGCAAGGTCCAGGTGGAACTGTCGCCGGGCCGGGTGGGCGAGAACTCGGTGCAGGCGGTGATCATCGGCCCCGACGGCGGCATCGCGACGGTCCCCGAACTGCGCATCACCTTCACCCTGAAGTCCCAGCGGGTGGGCCCGATCGACGCGGAGATCACCGACAAGGGCGGCTACTGGACCTCCGACACCCTGGCCCTCCCCCTCCCCGGCACCTGGACCATGAAAACCACGATCCGCACCACAGCCATCGACCAGGTCACGGTGGAGAGGCCGGTGCGGGTGAACTGAACGCGCCCGCTTCGCCGATGGACCCAGGCGCCGGCGCCGGTGAACGCCGGCTGTGGGCAAGGAGCAGGCGCAACGGACGCGGGGGACAACGACGAAGGGCCCCACCTCGCGGTGGGGCCCTTCGACATCGTGCCCGGTGAGGCACTGGCGGAGGATACGAGATTCGAACTCGTGAGGGGTTGCCCCCAACACGCTTTCCAAATGTTCGTGCGGGGGTACGGGGACGCTCGGGGGCGTCCTGACCTGCGGTGGAGCATGTCGATATGCGCGCGGCGGACTGTGCCGGACGGGGGTGAATGCAACCAGAACTGCAACCAGATGGTCGGCGTCTCGCTGGGCGGGGCGCCACGGTGCCGTGGCAATGGCTGTCTCAGATTGTGTATGCGGATTGTCCCCTCGGAGTGTCAGTGGTGCCCGATAGGTTCTGCTATGGCACGTCACCACGAACGGGGAGACATCTCGATCATGTACGACGCCGAGTTAATGGCCGTGGCCACTGGTGCGGCCGGCACGCTCGTCGCGGCCATAGCCACGTCGGGTGCCGAGAAGATGCGCTTGAAGGTCGCGCACTTCTTCCGCAGGGCCACTCCGGATCAACAGAGAGCGGCTGCCCAGGCAGTGGATGACACCGCCGCACAGCTCACCTCGCCTTCTTCAGAGGCTCAGGCGCTGGCAGCGACCGCCTGGGCGCAGCTCATCGCCCAATACCTTGGCGAGCACCGCGAGGCTATGAGCGAGGTGGACGAACTCGCGGTGCCCACCCCGTCGGCCTCGAAGGTCTGGAACCAGCACAACACCGGCACTGGAACGTTCATCGGTGGTGACGTCCACGGTGGCCTGACCTTCAACTACGGCGGGGCGTCAGATGACCGACGCTGAGCACCGGGAGCAGCACAACCACGGGTCCGGCACGTTCGTAGGCGGCGACGTCCACGGTGGCCTCTGGCAGGTCTTTCTCCCGCCTTACGGAAAGAAGACGTCCGACAATCCGACGCCGACGAAGCGACAGCCCGAGCAGGACGACGAGGATGAGGATGACTATGAGGGCGTCCTGGAGTCTCTGATCGGGACTGCATGGATTGCCGCTTCGGCTGGTCTGGCCGTCGTCTATGCGGTCATGGGCTGGCCTTGGACCGACCATGATCCCGATCCGGGCATCGCTGCACGGATTGGAGGAGGGCTCGTCGCCTTCTACGTCTGCTTGGCTGCGGCGGCTGCCTTCTTCGCCCGTCTCGCTCAGGTCTTCGAGCTCTGGTCGGAACAATGTGCCATCACGGCTGCACAAAGCCGAGGTCGGCTAGTTGCCAGGCCCCCTGCGTCCATGTCCAGGGCTACAGCTGGCTTGACGACAGCGGCAGCTGTCGCAGCCGAACTACTTGCATCTTTATACGGCTGGTCCTCTTACGGGGGCGAAGTATCGCAACGCGCGCATCTGGCCCGTCGCAATGCAGCTGCCAATGCGAAGTCGGCTCACGCCGCGACGAAGAGGCGCAGGGCGTAGGCGCGGGGTGGAGGTGCTCGCCTCTAAGCGGCTGGCAGAACTGCTCCGTGCCGAGCCTGCCCAGCTTCTCGACCTCCCTGCGTCAACTGTCCTGCCCCTGCCCGGATCACGACACGTTGGCTTGAGGAGTAGCAGTTGGTCGAGTCCGCCAAGCTCCGCAACAGCGCCCGATGGGTCGTGGTCCCGGCTTTGGACTCCGCCAAGGGGAGTTGCTCGGGCTCCACTGGGACGACATCGGTCTGGACTCGGGCTACATCTGCCTGGTGTGCCGACTCTCGTAGGTAGCGAGAGGCAGCCTGACGTGCAGGTGTCCTCAACTTCTTGAGGCGCGAATCGATAGAGACCCCATCTGCTTGATTTCCACGCAGAATCAGGAGCTTCCTGGTATCGTCCTCGCGTGGAAATCACTCTGCAGCAAGCAGTGAGTGATCTCCAGCGGGTGCTGGAGATCATCCGGAGTGTCGCGCGCGAGGTGTACGCGACCAACGCCGACCGTCACGACCCGTCGCACGGGGACGACAACGGCACCTTTGCCCAGCTGGTCTGGCGGAACATCGCCAACCTCTCCTTCAAGAAGCTCAACGAAGCAGGGATTCCGGTCCGAAGAGTCGCCGGTGGGGCCATCGAGGTCACCTCCGGTTGTTGGGTCGTGAGGATCTACAAGTTCCCGCTGACAGCCCCTGACAAGGTGCGGGACAAGCTCGAACAGCTCAGTTGGGACGGCAGCGCCGCTCGACTGCGAGGCGCCGTGCTGAACAGTGCGCCGAAGGATCAGTTGGCGTTCGACCAGGACCCGGACTGGGCCGAGAGCTTCGCTGAGGCCGTTCGGCAGGGGCATGTTCGGATCATGCACACGGGTGACCCGGAGACGGGAAACTGCGTCATCGAAGTTGGCCTTCCGCGGGACAACCGAGAAGGCGGTTCGCCCTGGCTTGATGGCACCGTCGAGATCCACAATGATCTCCAGCTGAGCCTCCCGGCTCCGCGGTCGACCGAGGACGTGCTCGTCGACCTGGGTGGGCTGCCCCCAGAGGGAGTTCCGGATCGAGATGGCCAGCTGCCGTCTGAACCGGATTCCGACGAGGATCGACCTGCTGCTGGGAAGGAACCGAAGGCGCCCGACCACACCGATCTCGAAGAGAACGATCTGCCGCTTCGCCGGCGCACCGAAGAGACGCGCGACGAGCGCGAGAACACAGACTGAGAAATCCATGCCGACACCGCCGCGAGGATCGAGAGGCGCTGAGCTCGCCTCCCGCTCCTTCGAACCCGAAGCTCTGACCACGGCCCGACAGCTCCGGGGGCTGCGCAAGAACGAGCTTGCCCGGAAGGTGGATCTCACGCCGGCAGCGGTCAGTCAGTATGAGCTGGGCCAGAGTCGGCCTTCGGCCACGGTCGTTGCGCAGCTGGCCATGGCCTTGGGGGTGCCCGCCACATTCTTTGCTACGGGGCACCCGCATCCAACGGTGCCCAGCGCTGCCCACTTCCGAAGTCTCAGGGCGACCACGCAGCTGCAGCGGGATCAGGCGGTTGCGTTTGGCAAGATCGTCTGGCGGCTGGTTACGACCGTCGAGCACTACGTGGAGCTTCCCCCTGCGGCGCTGCCGCGACTGGCCCTGCCGGCCGAGCCGAGCAGGGCGGACATCGCGGCCGTGGCCCGCGATGCGCGTGATGCCATGGGGGTGCCCAGCGGTCCGATCCCCCATGTGACCCGCCTGCTAGAAGCCCATGGCGCCGTGGTCCTGGAGCTACCGGCTATGTCCAAACGGGTGGACGCCTTCTCGCACTGGTACGGGAGCAGGCCGTTGGTCTTCCGGAACCCTGCCAAGAACGACAAGGCTCGGTCGCGATTCGATGCGGCTCACGAGGCTGGGCACCTGGTCATGCACCTTGACGCTGAGCCCGGCAGCCGCATTGTCGAGAACCAGGCGCATGACTTCGCCGCCGAGTTTTTGATGCCGAGCGCTGAGATCCTTGCGGAGTTGCCGCAGAGGCTTGACTGGGAGGCGCTCTACGGGCTGAAGCGACGCTGGGGGACTTCCCTCAAGGCTCTCGTCTACCGTGCCCATGCTCTCGGTGCCTTCCGGGACACGACGTACAAGCGCGCCATGATGATGCTCTCCCAGCACGGCGATCCGGAGCCTTGCGACCTCGGACCTCGTGAAGCGCCTCTGCTTCTGGAAAAGGCGGTCCGCCTCTGTGAGGAGACGGGCGTTTCATTCGATGATCTTGTTTCCCGCTCGGGCCTGCCGTTCGAGCTTGCGAACGAGGTCTACGCGACCGCGACAATGACGAGGCCGCGCCTTGCGCTGGATCCATCCGAAGAGAGCGAGAAGTCAGTCACCCCTGAAGTGCTGACGCTATTCCCCAGCTGATGGTGATCCTTCCATCGGGAGAAGCTCTCACCCGTCACGTACGAGGCTCGCGTTCTACAGCGCAATGATGTGGCTGGCAGCCAGGGCGGCCCACGCCGGAGCCTCGGTACTCAGCCGTGTTGTGATGTTGCGCTACTGCTGTTGATCCCGCCGACGGTCCACCCCCGGTGCGTGCAGGTTTCGGTCTCGCGACCAACGAGGCATGCCCAGATGTGAATGCTGCCCGCACGTTTGTACGGGCGCCTGCCCCGATACGGGTCGTGTAGTAGATGTCTCATGTATCCAATTATGAAAAGAAACTGATCACACATCACATCTAGCGCTAGCGTCACAGATGTCCCTGTGGGCCTAGCAGCCCCGTACCTTTGCACCCCAGGACGCTCGTGAAGATCAAGCGCGTATGTATCGAGAACTTCTGCTGCCTGCGCACGCTGGATGTCTCCTTCGATGCCATCACCTCCCTCATCGGCCCCACAGGCGTTGGTAAGTCCACCGTGCTGCGCGCCCTTGACTGGTTTTTCAACGGAGACAAGGGCGGAGGACTCGGGGAAGAGGACGTTCACTCGGCGGCGGAGGACAAGCGGATCCGTGTGGAGGTGGAGTTCGACGGGCTGACGGCTTCCGACCGCGCTGCGTTGGGCTACTACGCGCCCGACGGGGTTGAGACGGTACGGATCTGGCGTACCTGGGAGGACGGGGACGATCGGATCACTGGGAAGGCCATGGCCTACCCGCCGTTCGACGAGATCAGGCGGCATGAGGGGAAACGGGAGAAGCACAACGCGTACAAGGCTCTGCGGGAGAGCGACGCCGGACTTGACCTGCCCGCCACAAAGAGCTGGGACGATGCAGACGCCGCGATGCGCGTCTGGGAGTCGGAGAACCGTGATCGGCTCGCTGAAACGGACGTCGAGGGCACACAGTTCTTCGGGTTCGCCGGCCAGGGGCTACTTGCCAAGCTGATCGACTTCGTGTTCATCTCCGCCGACCTCCGCGCATACGAGGAGGCGGACGACAGCAAGGCCACGGCGGTGGGTCGGATCCTTGAGCACGCGGTGGACCGGTCCGAGGCCGACGCTCGGTTCACATCGATCGAGGACGCCGCGCAGACGGCTCGCGAGAAGGTGCACGAGGAGGTGTACGGGCCGATGCTGAAGAGGCTGTCGGGTTCGCTGTCCGACGAAGTCGCCAAATTCAGCACGGGGCGGCACATCGTCGTGAAGCCTGTGGCACAGACTCCGAAGCCGGCCAAGACGACTTTTGCGGTCAGCATCAGGGACGGCGCGGCCATGACCTCGGTGCGTCGCCAGGGGCACGGCTTCCAGCGAGCCCTGATCATCGCTGCGTTGAAGTACCTTGCGGAAACTCGTCGGCCTGAGGACGGGACCCGGTCGCTGTGTCTGGCGATCGAAGAGCCGGAGCTTTTTCAGCATCCCGCGCAGACAAGGGTCTTCGCCCAGGTTCTGCGCGGCCTCGTCTCTTCGGCAGCGGACCGAACTCAGGTGATGTACGCGACTCACAGCCCGGTGTTCATCGACCCGCGCAACTACAAGCAGATCCGTCGGTTGGTCAGGGTGGGCAGCGGGCAACACCCCGATGTCAGCGTGCGACAGCTCTCCGAACAGGATCTGATTCAGTCTCTCATCGGCCGAGTGTCGGATAAGTCCATCCGACGTCATGCGACTACGCGTTACGTCAAGGACCTGGCGGAGGGGCTTTTCGTCGCGGCTGCTGTGCTCGTCGAAGGGGAGGCGGACGAGGCGATCATCCTCGGGTTTGCCGAGCAGCAGGGCCTCAGTTTTGGCGCGAACGGCATTAGCGTGATCAACGTGGAAGGCAAGGACAACCTCATCCTCGCCCACGCCATCCTGAGTGGGTTCGGTGTCAAGTGCTACGTCGTCTTCGATGGCGACGCGGGGCCCAAGGCGTTGGCCGGAAAGGCAGAGGCAGTCCGCACGGCAGGCGAGAAGAACATGAACATCCTTGGCTATCTCGGTGCTTCAGCGAACGCTCGGCCAGCTACCGCATGCGAGGCGACTCATACGGTGTTCGAGGATGACCTGGAGACGTATCTCGCTGAGCACTGGCCGGCGTGGACTGAGCGTCGCAAGGAGTTGGCGAAGCGGGGCGATGGTTACGTGGCCGACTGCAAGCACGCTCCGACGTACGCCGAGGCCGCTCGTACTGCCAGCGGGGAGCCAAAGCTCCTGTACTCGCTTCTGGAGAACGTGATGGCGCTGGCCAGTTAGCCGTCTTATGTCAGACGGTGCCCTCCTTCCACGGGCTCGCGTTCTGCGCAGGCGCCCTCTCTACTGAAGGAGGTCGCCTGCACTCCTGCTCGCGCCATAGGCGATCTTTTCGAGTTCAGGTGCTGCTCCTTATGGTGTTGAGATGGCAAATGGGGTGTGGCACACCGGATATGACATAGAGATCAATCTGTCCCTGCCCGACCTCGGTCACGAGGACCGCCCGGATCTGCTCCGAGAGATCACCGCGAGCGTCACCGACCGCGACCCGCAGCTGCTCGAATGTCTCGCGCACCACCACGGGCGCGAATGCCTGTCGGAAGCCGGCGGAAAGTCTCCATGGATGTTCATCCGCCGAGGCCGTGTTGGAGGCCGCCGGCCGCTCGTGGCATCACACCTGCCGATCACGCACAAGGCGACCCCGGCAGAGAGCGCACAGCACAAGGCCACCAAGGAACGGATCGTCGACACAGCCTCGCGCTCCGGTCTGGACGCAGATGCCGAAGTCTCCACGGTGAACCGGCGAACTGTCTCCGATGCCCTCGTCACGGGCCCCGGTGGCATCCGCATCGGCTGGGAGATCCAGTACCACCACATCAGCCCAAGCAGCGTCCACCGCCGGTCCGTCAACGCTGTACAGCACGCGATCACGCCCCTGTGGGTGGCGAAGGACCGCACGGCCTCGCTGATCGATCGGGCGCCGTGGGCCCGCGTGGACGATATGCCGTGGAAGGAGATCGCCGACGGCAAGGAGATGCTGATCCGCGGTGGATACCGCTACCTCCAGGTCTGGAAGTGCGTGCCCAGCTGCGATCGCCACTGTCCCCTGTCCGAGGGAGCAGGCCACTGCGGCGGAATACATGCCGAGTGGTTCCTTCCTGCGCTGTGCCAGCCGGAGAAGAACCCGGTCCATATTGAGGATCTCGTCCTCTCCAGCGCGACGGGGGACAGCGTCCCCATCTACGTGCCCAATCGGGGCAATAGCCGGGCCGGACGGCACATGTGGGTGCCGGCGGACGATTGCGAGTTATGGCGCGAGCTGGTCGAGGAGAAGGCACCCCTACCCGTCGCGCCGGAGCAGGAGGAGGACGACCAGATCACCTTCGCCGAGCAGGAGATCGACCGGACATGCCGCGCTGGCGAAGAGGGATGGTTTGTCAGCGACGCCCGGCCCATCCGTGATCTGGGACAGCCCACCGGTGGCTACACCTTGCCGCGCATGCCGCTGCAGCGGTCTGTGAGGCCGTCGCTGATCACGTCCGTCGAGCGAGCCGCCGCCTCGGCCGCGCTGGGTTGCCCGACCTGGGAGTTGGGGCTGTGCGCAGGCTGCGGTCAGCTGATGCGTCGGTACGGGCGCCATGCGGCCATGTACTGCGCGGTGTGCCGCTCCGAGCTCAACGACCGATAGCCGGATAACAGCGGGCAGGCGGCTGCTCAGAGGCCGGTGACGGGCTGCCCCGTCAGTGCTTGGGCGATCTGCCAGAGCTGGCCGCCGCGGGACGCCTTGACGAGTACGACGTCGTCGGGGCGGAGGATGGAGTCGAGATAGGCGGCGGCGGTGGCGTTGTCGCCTACCAGCGCGATGTCCGGTACCCCTGCCGCACCTGCCGCGAGGGCAAGTTGCTTGGCCATGTCCCCGCCGACCGCGACGACGAGGTCGATGCCGTTCTCGGCTGCCATGCGCCCGACCTGGCGGTGGGCTTCTACGGCTTCGTCGCCCAGTTCCAGCATTTCTCCGAGTACGGCGATTCGCCGGCCGCCTGCGGCTTCGGTCGCTTCGCCGACTGCCTCGGTCATCAAGACTCTCCGTTGGGATTGAGGGGCGCGAAGGTGATCGCGCGGCCGGTGTAGGAAGCGAATACGCGGCTGAGGGGGACTCGATCGTGTGTCTGGCCCCAGGCCGACGGGTCCCGGAAGTGGATGGTCGGGTCGGGGCCGTCGTCGTAGCCGCGGAGGATGACGAGGTGGCCGCCGGTGCGGCCGTCGTCGGGGAACTGCTCGGTCACGGACACGATGAACGGGGCGTGGTCGAGGCGTGCCGTCAGGTCTTCGACGGGGACGGGCTCGGCGGTCGCGGGAACTCCGAGATCGGTCGCCAGGCTCGCGATCCCCGCGTGAAGTGCTCCACGCGGGGTAAGGACCTCGTGCTTGACGGCGAGTTTCAGGAGTTCCGTGAGCGTAGGTGCTTCGCGGCCGTAGGCGAGCAGGATCGCTCGCAGCGAGGCCAGGCCGCACGCCCGGTTGGACCATTCGACTCTGTCCCCGAGTGCCCATCCGCCGTGCAGATCCCATTCGGCGGGGTCAATGAGCTGTCGGCACAGGGGGACATCGTGGACGCGCGGCACAGTGGCGGGCTCCTACGGAGAGACGGCAGCCTCCCGAGCCCGTGTGGTGCCGGCGAACGCGGGAGTGGGCAGGGGGACATCGTAGGGCGGGCGGGCCAGGGCCTCGTGCAGCATCGCCAACACGACGTCCGTGTGCGTGAGTCCGACCATCGCGGCCCCGACCGCGAAGTTGCTGTCGCGGGACATGCCGGGCGTGCTGTTGACCTCCAGCACGTATGGGTCGCCGTCGTCGGTGAGGATGAAGTCGATGCGTGCTGAACCCCGCAGCCCGAGGCCGTCCCATAGCGTCCGGGCGTGCCCGGTGACCTGGTCCAGTACTTCGGGCTCCAAATCGGCGGCGCGCACGGTGACGGCGCCCCTGGCGTCCACGTCGAGCTTGGTGTCGGCGTCGTAGAAGTCGGCTTCGGCCGCCTCGGTGGCCAGCGGCGGGAAGACGACGACCGAGCCACCCGGCAGTTCCAGAAGTCCCACCGTCATCGGCGTGCCCGTCACGTACTCCTCGACGAGCACCTCCGCACCCTCGTCGCCAGCCGCATCCGCGAGAGCGGCGGGCAGGTCCGCCGGGTCGCGGACGAGGCTCATGCCGACGCTGGATCCGCCGAAGGGTGGCTTGATCATCAAGGGGCGTCCGTTCCAGATCGCCGGGCTGGCTCCGGACCAGACCTGCCAGCCGGGTGTGGGGACGCCGAGGGTCAGCATCACGCGCTTACAGAGGATCTTGTCGGCGGCCACCGCAGATGCCCCCACTCCGCTGCCGCAGTAGGGCACCCGCAGATAGTCGAGCAGCCCCTGCAACCGGCCGTCCTCGCCGTAGGGGCCGTGCAGATTGGAGAGCGCTACGTCGTACCCGGCCAGGTCGATGATGAACTCGGGCTCGCACGGGTTCAGCACGTTCCACCGGGCGCCGATCTCTTCCAGCGCCGTACTCAGCGCGGTGACCGATCGCTGCTCGACGGGGCACTTGGAGTGGTAGAGCCTGTCCTCGGCGGACACGGGCCCGTAGATGAGGGCGACCCGCAGACCCTGGCGGCTGTGGCCCCACGCGCGAAGCTCCTCAGCGGCCTTCTGCAGCGCTCCATTGGAGCTGGGGTTGAGGAAGAGCGTCATGCGAGTACCCCTTCGAAGGTATGGGTGACCGGGCCGCCGACCCAGTGGGTTCGGGTCGGCCGGGTGTCGTGCGGCCGGACGGTGAGTGGTTGGCCTGCGCGGTTGTGGACGGTGACGGCGCGTCGGGCCACGAGCCCGCGCAGGATGGCGATGACGACGGCTGCCACGGCTCCGCTGCCGCACGAGAGGGTCTCGGCCTCGACGCCGCGTTCGTAGGTGCGGATCTTCAGTGCCTGTTGGCCTGCCGACTGGACGAAGTTGACGTTCGTCCCGAGTGGGGCAAGGTCGGCGTGGTGGCGCACGAGGCGCCCGACCACCACCGCGTCGATGGCGTCCACGTCGTCGACGATGGCGACGACGTGTTCCGTGCCGGTGTGGGCGCTGTCGAACCAGGTCGGTCTGCCATTGATGACGGCCTGTAAGCGCCGTGGGTGGACCGTGCCGACCTCGGCCGTCACCCACACGGAGTCGTCGGACACGATCGCCTCGTGGTCCACGCCAGCCATGTGGAGACTCATCCGCTGGAAGCCGTGATCGCGGTGAGCGGCCCAGGCGGAGCACCGCAGCGCGTTGCCGCACATGGTCGCGGCCGAGCCGTCCGCGTTGAAGCAGGAGACGTCGAGGACAGCGGGGCTATGGCTGATCACTCGGCTGATGACCAGGCCGTCCGCACCCACGCCGGTACGCCGGGCGCACAGGCGTTCCGCTTCCTTGGGCCATTCCTTGTCGTCGTCCGGCCCGAGGTCGGTGAGCAGGACGAAGTCGTTTCCCGCGCCGTGGATCTTGCGGAAGCGCATGGCGAAGCTCCTCGTGTGGTGAGGTGAGACTGAGTGGGCGGTGCCCAAGCAGGGTGGGGTCAGCCGCGGCCGATGGGCCGGTAGGTGGTCCGGGCCTCTCGCATGACCCAGGGCTCCCGTCCGGCGAAGATCAGTACGCGGTGAGCTGCGGTGCCGGCGGACCTCATGTCCCGGACGCGCTGGTATTCGCCGTCGAGGTAGACGAAGTCACCGATGCGGACTTCGCCCGGCGGTCGGGTGTGCCCGATCGTTCCGATCGGCGGAGGGGGCAGGGGCGGCGCTTCTTTGGTCCTGCGCTCGTACATCAGCCCCTCCAGATGCCGAGCAGGAGGGAGCCACCGAGTGCGATGAGGCTTGCCACGTAGGCGAGTTGTTGGTTGCGGGGGCTCATTGGATTCCGATCAGGTGGTGCTCCACGCGGGCGCGGACCGACGGGATGCCTAGGTCGATCAGGGGCACCCAGGCCGCCACACCGCTCTCGATCATCGACGGGAACACGGCGCCCGATTGGGCCCGGAAGAGGTAGCGGATGCCGACCCGGAGGCGGGGCCCGTAGCGGTGCCGGCCCGGCCTGGTCACGTCGACCAGGAAGGGGCCCTCGGCGCCGGGCTGCGTCCACACGTCCCGGATGCCGACTTCCTCCGCCAGCAGGCGCAGGGCTGCCTCGCTGAGGGAGTCGTCCCTCTCCTCCGGCTCTGCCTCGGGGAGGGCATAGCCTCCCTCGTGCCGCAGGCACAGGACGCGAACGTGCTCGTCGACGACAACCGCGCCGGTGGTCACGAGGGGGCAGCGCTGGTCGTGGGTGCAGGCTCGGCGCTGTGAGTGGTCGCGGGCCGCGTCGTAGACCGGCATCAGCGCCATCCGGTCGCCAGGGTGCTCGTAGATGTAGTGGGAGAGTTCCCGCACGATCTGGTCGTCTCTGACGCTCACGGGGCATCCAGCCCGTTGCGCTGGGAGTAGATCCACAGCAGGCGCCGCGTCAGCAGGGCGGCGTTGCGGAGGTAGAGGTAGGTCCCGAAGGTGGGCGTCTCGGGTGTCGGCCGGCTGGTGAGGTCGACCAGTTTGGTGCCCTCGCGGAGGAGTTTGCGCACCTTGCTGTCGTCGTCGGCGCCCAGGTCCTCGTGGAGCAGGCGGTTCAGGTGTCCGGCGATCGCCGGTACCTGCTGGTCCATCGCCGCGCGGGTCGTGGTGTCCATCCGCAGGCCGAGGACGGTGTTCGTCTGCGAGGAGATCGCCTCTACGTCGATGGGGGCGCCGTCGCCCTCGATGTCCTCGGCCGTCTCGAACGTCTTGCCCGTACTTGCCACTGTCATCACTGGCCCCTCCGAAGCACGTTGTCAGCCGTGGCTATAACGCTAGGAAGGGAAGTGGATGGGTCTCCATGAGTGTGCCGGAACTTGCCGGTCATTCACCCTAGAGATTCGATGGCAGCGGTGATGATTTCCCGCGCTGCGGCGCCGTAGACGGCAAGTTCTGCCAGTTCGCCGAACGTTTTGGCATACATGGCAAGTTCGTGTTTCTGGACGACGGAGAGATGAGCCGAGACCAGCTCGACATTCACCAACTCGTCGTCGTACAAGAAGAATCCCTCGACTGGCCACAGACCCGAGCGGTCGGCGTCCTGCGGGATGATGCCGATGCTCACCGACGGCAGCGCCATCACGCTCAGCAGGTAGCCGAGTTGGCCGGCCATCACGTCGGTGCCGCCGATGCGGTACCGCAGCACGCTCTCCTCCAGCAGGATCGCGAACCTGTGGTTCCCGTAGACGACCTGCTGCTTCTCCACGCGCACCTTGACGGCCGCCGGAACATCGTCGATGAGTCCTCGGCGGTCACGAATGGAAGTCAGAAGCGCGGTGATGTACGAGGCCGTCTGTACGGGGCCGGGGATGAGCCAGGGCGAATAAATGCGGAAGCGCTCGGTACGCTCCCAGAGAGGAACCACGGATTCCTGCGCCCACTTGAGACCGTGGCGTTCCATCTTGCGCCACTCGACATACATGCCCTCGATTCCGCGGGCCGTCGAGATGAGATCCTCCGCTTGGCCTTCCGCGCCGCACGCGGAACACCACGCGCGAAGGTCGCGCTCCGAGGGCGCGCGTGTGCCGCTCTCGAAGCGCGAAGCCTTCGACTCGTGCCAGCCCAGGCTCTGGGCCAATGCCCGCTTGGTGAGTCCGGCGCCCTTTCGGATTTCGGCAAGACGCTGTCCGAGAGCCTTGCGGGCTTCCTGGACGCTCGAAGAGGGCGATGTCATCTCGGTGCGGCCGTGCTGTTCGGGCTGTCAGGCCAGCTCGAACGCGGCGTGGGGCGTCGCGCGCTGCCAGACGGCCTCAAAGGCGGACTCGCACAGCTTCGCCACCTCGGGGTCCTCCGTGAGCTCGACCTCCATGTTCTCGCCCTCTCCGTCGAAGTGGTTGACGAGGACGAGGTGGGAGTCGAACAGCCAGAAGTCGTTGCCCGGAAGTGCGATGTCGGTCGCGGAGCGCCGCGAGAGCCACCGCACGCTTTCGCCGGCCGCGATGTTCAGCCCGTCCGTCACGTCGTACTCGAAGCGGATGTACTCGCTGACCGGCATCGAGACGACGCGGGCACGGCGCACCTCGACGCCGCGCGAGGCCGCCTCCGTGACGATGGCGTGCCAGTCGGCCCAGCGCTCGGCGGGGTCGAGGGCCACGCCGGCTTTCCAGTCGATGAAGGCCGGGTCCGACTTCATGTAGGCGTCGCGCATCTCCAGATGGACAGCCGTCCTCTGGCAGTTCCGGAACAGCTCCTCAAACGTCGGGGTCCTCGTCATCCTTCTTCACCTCCAGGAAGAACTGCACCATGCGCCGCGGGATCTCCACCACCGACTCGTGGCCGGGGATGTCCATCTGCCCGAGGCGCTCGGCGTCCTCGACCTTCCACCCCTGCACGAGGTAGCTGTCCTTCTCCTCGTCCAGGTAGATGGTGGGCGAGCCGCCACTCGGACTCTCCGGGTCCTTGCCGAGCTTGCGCAGGGCCATGATGTCCTCCTCGGATGCCGGTAAGGATCTCTGTGCCAGAGCTTGCCCGCGACGGGGCTGCCGAGCGAGGAACTTGCCGAAACTTGCCAGGACTTCGGTTGGCGCCACGTGCGCAGAAGCCTGGTCGACGGTAAAGGGCTGGTCCGAGGCTAGGAGCGAGGTATGCGGGGTTTCCCTGCCCCGGTCTGTCCTCGAATTGAGCGCGTCGCGAGCCGGTAGGGGGAGAAGTATCTCGACTGGGCCCTGGAGGACCCGGCGGGCAAGGGCGTGGAGGCTGTACGCCCGATCCGGGACGAGATCAAGTCCCGCATCGAGGCGCTGATCGCGGAGATCGACGCCAAACAGGAGGCGTGACGTCGGCGGTCGACAACGGCAGCTGATGGGGGTCGGTGAACCTGATGGACGGGACGACGGTTACCGGCCGTCAGCGGCTTTGATGAGCTGGCCAAGGAGCTTCAGCCCACTGGGGCTGATGCCCCGGGCGGCCATGGCGCCGATGACCACGTCATGGTCCAGCAAGCCAGCAGAGCGGAGATCACCCAGTACTCGCGCCGCCTGCTGACGGTCGAAGGGCGGCCCGTAGCCGTTGTTGCCGTAGAACTTCAGGCTTTCCAGCGCCGACGTGAGCCGCTCGTCTACCTCCTCGACCTCGTCCTCCGGGTGAGTGAGATCGATGGCCTGCACCTGCGTGGCCCATCCGTGCAGAGGGAACAGGTTGGCACCCTCGACCGCCGCAAGCGAAGAGCCCCGTGCCAGGCCGGTGGCGAACTCCAGCGTCTTCGCATCCGGTACGCAGGCCAGCACAGGGCCGACACCGCTCCCCACACGCTGCCTGCCTGATCGTGGGGTTGCGACAAGGTGTCGCTCGGCAAACCGGCGCAGCGTCGGGATCGACTGTTCCGCGCCGAAGGCATTGAGCACGAGCACCGCGGTCGCGCTCTGCTCGGCAGCCTCGCGCTCCACCCAGCGCACTGCGAGCTCCGCGCCGACCTCCCAGTCCCGCTCGGGATCGTCATCCGGCACCCACGCTGCCCGCAGAATGCTCATCGCCGTCCCCTCACCCGCTCCGTCGTGCCAGAAATGTTCCGTAGTCCCAACCGTAACGACGGCCACTGACATCGAGGTGGGTTGCCGAGCGCTGCGAGACGACCTGCGCGTGGCTGCTGGCCTCTGTCCGCCGAGGTCCACTCGGGCCCGATCACAGCAACTGCAACCACGCACGACGAAGGGCCCCACCGCGAACGGTGGGGCCCTTCGACATCGTGCCCGGTGAGGCACTGGCGGAGGATACGAGATTCGAACTCGTGAGGGGTTGCCCCCAACACGCTTTCCAAGCGTGCGCCCTAGGCCTCTAGGCGAATCCTCCGCGGCAAACAATACAAGACGTTGAGGAGTGCTCGCGAACTCGTTCCCACCCGCAGGATCCTGTACCCTGTGCGGAGCCCCTCACGTGGCGCTATCTGACTGAACTCCCCCAGGGCCGGAAGGCAGCAAGGGTAGGTTGGCTCTGGCGGGTGCGTGGGGGGCGCTTACGTTTCCGCGACTGGAGACAGGACCGGGCGGGGACCGGCCGGGCCACCGAGTCCGGGGTCACGTGCGGGAAGGCCCGCGGACGGTCCTGCTTGTCAGTGGGCGCCTATAACCTCGTAGACGTGTCGTCTCTCGCGCTGTACCGCCGCTATCGCCCGGAGTCGTTCGCCGAGGTCATCGGGCAGGAGCATGTCACCGACCCGTTGCAGCAGGCGCTGCGGAACAACCGGGTCAATCACGCGTACCTGTTCAGCGGTCCGCGCGGTTGTGGCAAGACGACCAGCGCGCGCATCCTGGCCCGCTGTCTGAACTGTGAGCAGGGTCCGACCCCGACGCCGTGCGGGGAGTGCCAGTCCTGCCGTGACCTGGCGCGCAACGGGCCGGGTTCGATCGACGTCATCGAGATCGACGCCGCCTCGCACGGTGGTGTGGACGACGCCCGTGACCTGCGGGAGAAGGCCTTCTTCGGGCCCGCGAGCAGCCGCTACAAGATCTACATCATCGACGAGGCCCACATGGTCACGTCGGCTGGTTTCAACGCGCTGCTGAAGGTCGTCGAGGAGCCCCCCGAGCACCTCAAGTTCATCTTCGCCACGACCGAGCCCGAGAAGGTCATCGGGACGATCCGGTCGCGTACGCACCACTACCCGTTCCGGCTGGTCCCGCCCGGCACCCTGCGCGACTACCTGGGCCAGGTCTGCGGGCAGGAGGGCATCCCCGTCGAGGACGGTGTGCTGCCCCTGGTCGTCCGGTCCGGCGCCGGTTCCGTGCGTGACTCCATGTCCGTGATGGACCAGTTGCTCGCGGGCGCCGCCGAGGACGGCGTGACGTACGCCATGGCGACCTCCCTCCTCGGGTACACGGACGGCTCGCTCCTCGACTCCGTGGTCGAGGCCTTCGCGGCGGGGGACGGCGCCGCCGCCTTCGAGGTGGTCGACCGCGTCATCGAGGGCGGAAACGACCCGCGGCGGTTCGTCGCCGACCTGCTGGAGCGCCTGCGGGACCTGGTGATCCTCGCGGCCGTTCCGGACGCCGCCGAGAAGGGGCTCATCGACGCCCCGGTCGACGTGGTCGAACGTATGCAGGCCCAGGCCGGCGTGTTCGGCGCCGCCGAGCTGAGCCGCGCCGCCGACCTCGTGAACGACGGGCTGACGGAGATGCGCGGCGCCACCTCGCCGCGCCTCCAGCTCGAACTGATCTGCGCGCGTGTGCTGCTGCCCGCCGCCTACGGGGACGAGCGTTCCGTCATGGCCCGGCTCGACCGCATCGAGCGGGGGGTGAACTTCTCGGGCGGCGGAGCGGCCCCGGCCATGGGTTACGTTCCCGGGCCCGAGGCGCATGGCGTGGCCCCGGCGTCCCCGGCCGGACCGGCGGTCGCGCAGCCGGGGCCGGCGGGCATGCAGGGCGGGCCGGTGGTTCCCCCTGGGGGTGGTCCCGCGGCGGCGCGTGCGGCGGCGCGGGGGGCTGGGACCGGCGTGGGTGCCGGGGCCGGTGCCAGCGCTGGCGGCCGTGACGGTGGTGGTGGTGCTGGTGCTGTTCCCTCGGGCGGGCCCGATGCCGTGGCGCCCGCCGCGCCCACGCCCACGGCGCCCCCCGCAGCCGCTCCGCAGTCCGCCGCCACCCCCCCTGCCGCGCCCGTAGCGTCCGAGCAGCCCCCGGCCGGTCCGCCCGCGGGCGCCGCGCCCGGCGCGTGGCCGACCGCGACCGCCGCCGGCAGTGGCAGACGGCCCGGCGGCTGGCCGACCGCCGCACCCGCGGGCGGCGGTCAGCCGCCTCGGCAGCCGGCCCAGGCGCCCACCGCGAGCCCCGCCCCGCAGCAGGCCGCGCCCGCCGCGCCCGCGCAGCCGCCCGCCCCGGCACCGGCCGTGGGCGGCCCCGACCCCCGCACGCTCTGGCCGAACATCCTGGAGGCGGTGAAGAACCGCCGACGTTTCACGTGGATCCTCCTCAGCCAGAACGCGCAGGTGACCGGCTTCGACGGCACCACCCTCCAGATCGGCTTCGTGAGTGCCGGCGCGCGCGACAACTTCGCGAGCAGCGGCAGCGAGGACGTGCTGCGGCAGGCGCTGGCCGAGCAGTTCAACGTGCAGTGGAAGGTCGAGGCGATCGTGGACGCCTCGGGCGGCTCGGCCCCGCCCGCTCCTGCGACCGGCGGCGGATACGGGGGTGGCGGCGGCGGTTACGGCAGCGGGGGCGGCGGTTACGGAAGTGGCGGTGGCTACGGCGGCGGGGGCACCGGTGGGGCAGGCGGAGGCAGCGCCGGTTACGGCGGGGCTCCGTCCGGCCAGGGCCCCGCGTCCCCGTCACCCGCGCCGGCCGCGCAGCCGCCCTCCGCGCAGAGCGGCGGTCCGTCGGGCGGGCACGGGCCGGGCGGGCATGGGTCGGCTGCGCACAGCCAGGGCGGCGGCTCGTCCGCGCCCACGTCTCCCCCCGCCCCCGAGCCCCCGCCGGTCTCCCCCGAGGACGACATCCCGGAGGACGACGACCCCGACCTGGACGAGTCCGCCCTCTCCGGCCACGACCTGATCGTCCGCGAACTGGGCGCGACGGTCATGGAGGAGTTCTCGAACGAGTGAGTGCCGGGGTCCCCGGCCCCGGGGCCGAGCGCCGGAGACGCCGGGATCGGGTGCGGGGGACGACGATCACGTCCCTAGGAGGGGGCCCGCAGCTGGGTCCTCGCTCTCAACCCTGTCCGGACCCTCAGGGACTTCCCGGAGAAGGGGACTTCCCGGAGAAGTCGTACTGGATCGGCGTAGCCTGTGCGCGGGCTGAAGGGCCCTTGATAAACCCCCAGCTCACAAAGCCTGCTCCCCGCACGCGCCGGGATGCCCCCGCCCCCCCGGCCGCCCCGCGAACCCCCACCCCGCACCCCTCCTCAGACGATCCCACCAACCCCCCACCTCCCCGCCTTCAGACGCCCCCACAACCGCACCCGCCCCCGGCGGATAGGCTGGCCCCCGTGAAGGTCCTTGTCATTGGGGGTGGCGCCCGCGAACACGCCCTGTGCCGCTCACTGTCCCTCGATCCCGACGTCACCGACCTGTACTGCGCTCCCGGTAACGCGGGGATCGCGGAGGTCGCGGAGCTGCGTGCGGTCGACGCCCTCGACGGTGCCGCCGTGGCCGCGCTGGCCACCGAACTCGGTGCCGAACTGGTGATCGTAGGCCCGGAGGCCCCGCTGGTCGCCGGTGTCGCCGACGCCGTACGCGCCGCGGGCATCCCCTGCTTCGGACCCTCCCAGGAGGCCGCGCGGCTCGAAGGTTCCAAGGCCTTCGCGAAGGACGTGATGGCGGGTGCAGGCGTCCCCACGGCGCGCTCGTACGTCTGTACGACGCCCGAGGAGGTCGAGGAAGCCCTCGACGCCTTCGGCGCCCCGTACGTCGTGAAGGACGACGGGCTCGCGGCCGGCAAGGGCGTCGTCGTGACCGACGACCTCGACGCGGCCCGCGCGCACGCCAACGCCTGCGACCGCGTCGTCATCGAGGAGTTCCTCGACGGCCCCGAGGTCTCCCTCTTCGCCATCACCGACGGCACCACCGTCGTCCCGCTCCAGCCCGCCCAGGACTTCAAGCGCGCCCTGGACGGCGACGAGGGCCCGAACACCGGCGGCATGGGCGCCTACTCGCCGCTGCCCTGGGCGGACCCGAAGCTGGTGGACGAGGTCATGGACACCGTCCTCCAGCCGACCGTCGACGAGCTGCGCCGCCGCGGCACTCCGTTCTCCGGCCTGCTGTACGCCGGTCTGGCGATCACCAGCCGGGGCGTACGGGTCATCGAGTTCAACGCCCGCTTCGGCGACCCGGAGACCCAGGTGGTCCTCGCCCGCCTGCGGACCCCGCTCTCCGGTGTCCTGCTGGCCTCCGCGACCGGCACCCTCGCCGATCTGGAGCCGCTGCGCTGGAGCGAGGACGCCGCGGTCACCGTCGTCGTCGCCTCGCACAACTATCCGGACACCCCGCGCACCGGCGACCCGATCACCGGCCTGGACGAGGTGGCCGCGCAGGACGCCCCGCACGCGTACGTCCTGCACGCCGGCACCCGCCACGAGGGTGACGCGGTGGTCAGCGCCGGCGGCCGTGTGCTCTCGGTCACCGCGACCGGCTCCGGCCTCTCCGAGGCCCGCGAGCGCGCCTACACGGCGGTCGCCCGCATCGGTCTCGACGGCTCCCAGCACCGTACGGACATCGCGGCGAAGGCCGCCGCCGAGGCCGACGCGTAGGCACCAGGCGCCCACCCGCCGGCATCACCCAGCCCCGGACTCCAGGTGGAATCCGGGGCTCCGCCGTGTCCTGATCCGGCCGTCCCGGCCTGGCTGTTTCCGTACGGAACCAGGGGCCTGATCATCGCCCACTGTCATCCACCTCTCCCCAGAGCCATTCCATCGAGTGACCGATGGCCCATCCGGCTGACTGGGGCCGAGGCCCCAACTAGGGTGCGGCGAAAGCATTCCGGCACTTGGCCCACCGGCATTGCGATGTCGGTGGCGGGTGCCACAGTGGGGGAGTGACCAACGCCAGGACAGCCGTCGGAACCGGCCGCGTGCAGACCGGGGTCCCGCGGACAGCAGGGGGTGACGTCCGGTCGTGACCGGTATGGGTGTGGAGGTGGGCGCGCAGGCCGCGCGCTCCCGGGCTCTCGCCGTGCTGCGGATCCGCAGCCGGGCGCTGGCCGTCGCCCTGCTGCCCGCGGCCGTCGCCGTCGTGCTGCTCGTCGGTGGGGCCACCGGCCACATCGACGGCGGGCACTGGGGGATCACACGCTGGGTCGTGACGGGCCTCGCCGTCGTCGTGCTGCTCGCGGCGGCGGGCGTCGCGCTCGTCATCGCCCGCGCCCGGCCCGCGATGAGTCCCACGGTCCCGGTCTCCGAGGCCTCGGCCCCCGATCTGTACCGCATGGTCCGCGACCTGGCCGACCGCCTCGACGTCCCGGCCCCCTCGGCGATAGCCCTCACCCCGGACTGCGACAGCTGGCTGGAGGACCGCACCCACCGGGCACACGCCCGCTCCGCGCAGGACCCTGTCCGGGGCGGCGGCGAGGCGGCCGGCGGCGATACGGCGACCGGCGGCGCCGGTGGGGCGGGGGGCGCCGGTGGCGTCGACGGCATCGGCCGGACCGGCCGCTCCGGTGGGATCAGCCGGGCGGGTCTTGCCGGAGGTCGCGGCGCGGCCCGGTCGGCGAACGGCTCGCGCCGTGCCTCGGCCGCCGCCTCCGCCGCCCCGGTTCTCGTCATCGGCTCCCCCTTCCTGTGGTGGATGCGCGTCGGTGAGCTGCGCGCGGTCCTCGCACCGGTCGTCGCCGGTACGGGCCCGTCGGCCCACCCGGACATAGCCGCCGCCCGCCGTTTCGTACGGGGGCTGGACGCGGCCGTGGCCGTGACCTCGGAGCCCGGACGCGGCCCCCTGTCCCGCACGGTGCTGGCCGGGGTCGGCTGGGTGACCCGTCTCCTGCTGCGCGGTTGCCGGGTGCACGCCGCCGAGATGGAGCGGGGTGTGGCCGCCGCCGCGGCCGAGCGAGCCCAGGCCGTGGACTACGGCCTGCGGATCGTCGCCCAGGAGCAGGTGGGCCTCGCCTACGCGGGCTGGGACCGGCTCCTCACCCGGGTCGCGCTGCCCGCCTGGCGGATGGGCCGCTGGCCCTCCCGGCTGGACGTGGGAGTGGTCGCGGCGCTGACCGAGCTGTCCCGCCGCGACCGGCTGGCCGAGGGGTTCACCTCCCGGCTCGGTGAGCGGCCCGCCTGCGATCTGCTCGAAGAGCCCGGCTCGGTGGACGAGGCGACCTCGCTGCTGGCCGCCCGCCTCTTCCACGGCGGCCCCGCCGAAACCGGCCCCGACTGGGCGCCGGTCGACTGGCAGGACTATCCGGACGAGGTCGTCGACCGCACCTGGCGTACCGACGCGGCCCGTCTCCACCGCGTCCTGGACGCACTCGGCGTCCGGCACACCGCCGACCCCGGCCGGCCCGAGACCGGCGGCCCGACGCTGGCCCGCGTCCTGGACCACCTCGCCACCCCGCCGGAGGACCGCCCGGACCCGGACCCGGCCCCCGGCCAGGACCCGGCCCCCGCCCCGGAAACCGCCCTCGGTGTGCACGGTGCCGAGGCGTACGAGGGGCTCGGCGTACCCAAGGACGACAGCTCGGTCCTGCCCGCACCGGAGGACGAGCGCGACGACGCCGACCTGGTGGTCGTACCGGAGGGCGAGCGCGACGACCCGGACCTGATGGTCGTAGACGACCGGGACCTGATGGTCGTATCGGAGGGCGACGACGACCCGGACCTCGCCGTGGCGAACGAACGGACCGCCGCCCTCGCGGCCGGACTCACCGCCGAGGTGGCCCGCGAGGAGGCGGCCGCCCCGGCACCGCCCACCGGGGGAGCGGAGCAGCAGGGCCCCGATCACGCCCTGTGGGACGACGGGACCCTCCCGCTGTTCCCGCTCCAGCCACCCCGTACCGGCCGTGACCTGCTGGCCGACCACGTCACCGCGATGGTGTGCTGCGCCGCGATGGA
This sequence comes from Streptomyces sp. NPDC007084, assembly GCF_040703595.1. Classification (NCBI taxonomy): domain Bacteria; kingdom Bacillati; phylum Actinomycetota; class Actinomycetes; order Kitasatosporales; family Streptomycetaceae; genus Streptomyces; species Streptomyces sp. NPDC007084. Next base: position 112,723 of record NZ_JBEYFY010000001.1, on the reverse strand, counting down.
CACCGCCGGAGCGGCCCCCGGACTCGACTGGCTGGACGGCCCCTCGCTGCTCGTCGCCGGCGAGCGCGCGGCCGATCTCGGTCCCCGCGTCCTCACCCTCATAGAGACGGGAGACCCCGCACCCCTGCGGGAATGGCTCCGCCGACTCGGCGTCCGCCCGGAGAAACCGGTCCGCCTGGTCTGAGGACCCGCCTCCGAGCCACCGGGCTTACGGGTCACCGGTTCGTCCGGGTCGCCGGGTCGAACGGGTCACCGGTTCGTCCGGGTCGCCGGGTCGAACGGGTCACCGGTTCGTCCGGGTCACTGGGTCGTCCGGGCCAGCCGTGGTCCGGGGGAGTCCCCGGGTCCGGAGCCAGCCCTCAGCCAGCCGATGTCATCCGTTGATCCAAACCTGATCCAATCCAACCCCGAACTGCTCGGAATCCGCCCCCGCGCGAATCCGGTTTGTCCGCCCCGGCGCTCTACCGGCCGGTCGGACGCACACTGTTCGCAGCCCGTTTCCACGCCAGACGGAGCGCCCCGTTCCACTCACGTCAATTCGCGACGAACGGTGACGGGCCGCGTGCGTAATGTGATGTGCTGGGACCGATCGCGCGCAAGGGCAAGGGCTTGCCGAACGACGGGGGCACGAGGGAGGGGACCGGCATGGGGTCGGAGCAGATCCGCCGCTGGGAGTCGGGCGCACTCGCCCACGCCGTCACGGACCCCTTCGGTCAGGGCCCCGTCCCCTGGCTCCGCGGCAGCGAGACCTACTTCGACGACACCGGCCACGTCGTCCCCTGGTACCTGGACGCCGACACCGCGCCGCCCCCCTATCCCGAGGCCGGCGGCTCCCGTATCCCGGCGCCGCGCGCCACCTCGGGCACCCGCGCGCGCTCCGGCTCGGGCGGCCCCCGTTCCGCGGACGACGTGCACCGGCAGATCAAGGGGTTCACCACCACCGGCGCCGCGGCTCCGGGCGAGTCGATCGACTTCCACGTCACCGTCGACCCGCCACAGGAGTTCAGCGTCGACATCTACCGCATCGGCCACTACAGCGGTGACGGCGCCAGCAAGATCACCACGAGCCCCCGGCTCTCCGGCATCGTGCAGCCCCCGCCGCTCACCGCCGACCGGACGGTCTCCTGCCATCACTGGTGGCTGTCCTGGCGCTTGCAGATCCCGTCGTTCTGGAGCATCGGCGCGTACGTCGCCGTCCTGACCACCGTCGACGGCTACCGCTCCCACGTCCCCTTCACCGTGCGCAACGACCAGACCGCCGACCTGCTCCTGCTGCTCCCGGACGTGACCTGGCAGGCGTACAACCTGTATCCGGAGGACGGCCGCACCGGCGCCAGCCTCTACCACGCCTGGGACGAGCACGGCCGGCTGCTCGGCGAGGCCGACGCCGCCACGACCGTCTCCTTCGACCGTCCCTACGCCGGCGCCGGCCTCCCCCTGCACGTCGGCCACGCCTACGACTTCATTCGCTGGGCCGAGCGCTACGGCTACGACCTCGCCTACGCCGACGCCCGCGACCTGCACGCCGGACGCGTCGACCCCACCCGCTACCGGGGCCTGGTCTTCCCGGGCCACGACGAGTACTGGTCGCCGCAGATGCGCCGCACCACCGAGCGCGCCCGAGAACACGGCACCTCGCTGGTCTTCCTCTCCGCCAACACCATGTACTGGCAGGTGGAGTTGGGCCCCTCCCCGTCCGGCGTCCCCGACCGGCTGCTGACCTGCCGCAAACGCCGTGGTCCTGGCAAGCCCGCCCTGTGGCGCGAGATCGACCGTCCCGAACAGCAGCTCATCGGCATCCAGTACGCGGGCCGCGTACCCGAACCGCACCCGCTGGTCGTCCGCAACGCCGACCACTGGCTGTGGGAGGCGACCGGCGCCCACGAGGGCGACGAGATCGCGGGCATGGTCGCGGGAGAGGCGGACCGCTACTTCCCGCGCACCCCGCTGCCCGACCACCAGGCCCGCATCCTGCTCGCCCACTCCCCGTACCCGGACAGCGAGGGCGTCCCCCGCCACCAGGAGACCTCGCTGTACCGCGCTCCGTCCGGCGCCCTCGTCTTCGCGTCCGGCACGTTCGCCTGGTCCCCGGCGCTCGACCGGCCCGGCCACGTGGACACTCGTATCCAGCGGGCCACCGCCAATCTCCTCGACCGCATCTGCAAACACGACTGAGGAAGCCCGCCGCCCCGCACGCCGGACATCCCCAGGCACTTCCAGCCACCACAAGCGCGCCAGGCACCCCGGGCACGCCAGCCACCCAAGCACGCCAGGCACCCCGGGCACTCCCGGTCGCCCCCTGTCGAAGCCGCTCGTCCCATACGGGAGAATCGAGCCACTGAGACAAAACCACGGGGAGGAACCGTGTCCGGATTCGTCGAAAAGCCCGAGCCCCTTCAGGTGCCGGGTCTGGTGCATCTGCACACCGGCAAGGTGCGCGATCTGTACCAGAACGAGGCGGGCGACCTCGTGATGGTCGCCAGCGACCGCATCTCCGCCTACGACTGGGTTCTCCCCACCGAGATCCCCGACAAGGGCCGTACGCTCACCCGGCTCTCGCTGTGGTGGTTCGACCAGCTCGCCGAACTGGCGCCCAACCACGTGCTGAGCACCGAACTCCCGCCCGGCGCCCCCGCCGACTGGGCCGGCCGCACCCTGATCTGCAAGTCCCTCCGGATGGCCCCGGTCGAGTGCGTCGCCCGCGGCTATCTGACCGGCTCGGGCCTGGTCGAGTACAACGAGTCCCGCACCGTCTGCGGCCTCGCCCTCCCCGAGGGCCTCGTCGACGGCTCGGAACTCCCCTCGCCGATCTTCACCCCGGCCACCAAGGCCGCCGTCGGCGACCACGACGAGAACGTCTCCTACGAGGAGGTCGCCCGCCAGGTCGGCGCCGACACCGCCGCCGAACTGCGCCAGGCCACCCTCGCCATCTACGGCCGCGCCCGCGACATCGCCCGTGAGCGGGGCATCATCCTCGCGGACACCAAGTTCGAGTTCGGCTACGACGGGGACACCCTCGTCCTCGCCGACGAGGTGCTCACCCCGGACTCCTCCCGCTTCTGGCCCGCCGACTCCTGGGAGCCGGGCCGCGCGCAGCCGTCCTTCGACAAGCAGTACGTCCGCGACTGGCTGACCTCCCCGGAGTCCGGCTGGGACCGCAAGAGCGAGCAGCCGCCGCCGGCTCTCCCCGAGCACGTCGTGGAAGCCACCCGCGCCAAGTACATCGAGGCCTACGAACGCCTCACCGGCACAAGCTGGACCTGACATACGAAGAAGCCACACGAAGAAGCCCCCGACCTGAGGTCGGGGGCTTCTTTCGCTGAGCGGACGACGAGGCTCGAACTCGCGACCTCAACCTTGGCAAGGTTGCGCTCTACCAACTGAGCTACGTCCGCACTGCGCCGTGGCGCGACAGCTACTATACCCAACCTCTCCGGCGCGCGAGACGCACTGCCGCATGACAGTTCTCCGCCCCCAGCTTCGCCGCGGCCGACGACAGATAGTTCCGCACAGTCCCCTGCGACAGTGCCGCCCGCTCCGCGATCTCCGCCACGGGCGCCCCGTCGGCGGCCAATTCGAGCACCTCGGCCTCCCGGACGGTCAGCGGCGAGTCCCCGGCGGAGATCGCGTCGGCCGCCAACTCCGGGTCCACATAACGGTTTCCCGCATGCACCGTGCGGATGATCTCCGCGAGCCGCTGCGCACTGACCGTCTTCGGCACGAACCCCCGCACACCCGCCGCCAGCGCCCGCTTCAGATGCCCGGGTCTGCCATGACTCGTCACGATCAGCACCTGGCAGCCCGGCAGTTCGGCCCGCAGTGATGTGGCCACCCTCACACCGTCCGCCCCCGGCATCTGAAGATCCAGGACCGCGACATCCGGCACATGGGCCCGGGCCATCGCCAGCGCCTCCGGTCCGCTCGCCGCCTCGGCGACCACCACGAGGTCGTCCTCCAGCCCGAGCAACGCGGCCAGCGCCCCTCGGATCAGATGCTCATCATCGGCCAGCAACAACCGCACCGGAGCCGCGCCCACCGACTCCGCCTCGGCCAAAGCCGCCGCCGACGTCACCTCCGACGGGGGCGGAAGGGGCGATGGGGATGCGGGCGGGTACGTGAGCTGGGACGGGGGCGGAGGCGGCGATGCGGGTACCGCCGCCGGCACATCCTCGGGTACGGACGTCACGGCGCGGCCTCCCCCACCTGACCCGGCACGGACGCGACGGGCGGGTCAACACCGCTCGGCACGGACGCGGCCGACCGGTCATGACTGCTCGGCGCAGGCGCAGGCGCAGGCGCAGGCGCAGACGCAACCGGCCGGCCCTGACTTCCCGGCACGGACGACACCGACCGGCCCCGACTTCCCGACCGGCCCTGACTTCCCGGCACGGACGACACCGGCCGGTCATGACTGACGGGCGGGGATGACACCGGCCCGGCATGAAGCGGGACCTCCGCCGTCAGGCGGAAGAGCCCACCGCTCGCCCCGGCCCGCAGCACCCCGTCCACCTCGTCCAGCCGCTCCCGCAGCCCCACCAGCCCGGACCCGCCGCGCGGTTGAGCGTCCTCGCCGGCGTGGGGGAACGAGCCCTCCGTGTCCGGTGCTCCGTCGTTCTCGACCGTCAGTGTCACCAGGCCGTCCGCCACCCGCAGGGACACCGCGCAGTTCTCGGCATCTCCGTGGCGCAGGACGTTCGTCGTCGCCTCCCGTACGACCCACGCGAGCGCCGACTGCACCGGTACCGGCAGTTCCGCGTCCGCGCCGGTGACCGAGCAGTCGATGCCGGCCGCCGTCAACACCCCCTGTGCGCCGGAGAGTTCGACTCTCAGGTCGGCCTCGCGGTACCCCCGTACGACGGCGCGCACCTCGCGCTGGGACTCCCGGGCTATCCGCTGCACCTCCGTCATCTGGTCCACGGCCTGGGGCCGGCCGCGGCGGGCCAGTTGCACGGCCAGCTCGCTCTTGAGCGCGATGACCGCGAGGTTGCGGCCCATCACGTCGTGGAGGTCGCGGCCGAAGCGCAGCCGTTCCTCCGCGACGGCGAGGCGGGCGCGGGTCTCGCGGGCCGCGTCGAGTTCATAGACGGCGTTCAGCAGCCAGACCGAGAAGGCGGCGGTGAAGGTGAGGAACCCGGCGGTCAGCAGGACCGCGACGGCGGTGATCAGCGCGGCGGGGCCGGGAAAGCCGAGCGGGAAGGAGAGCGCTCCGGCCCCCGCGGCGGCGCCGACCACGGCGGAGGTCATCCGCCGCCGGTCCCGGGTGCCGAGGGCGAGCGTGCCCGTGCCGAACGCTATGACGCCGATGAAGAGCGAGGACGCCACCCGCAGCTCGTCGTCGGTCGCCGGCTGCCAGGCGGTGCCGGACAGGGCGACCGCCGCGAACGCCACCACGGCGGTACCCACGCCCAGCGCGAGCATCATCCGGCCGGGCTGCTCGCGGGTGCCGCGCGTCCAGTCCAACGACTGGGACGCGGTCACCGCGCAGAGCACGGCGTGCGCGCAGACCAGCAGGAACAGCGGCCAGGCCAGGGCCGCCGAGACGTTGCCGAAGATCGGCAGACCGAACGTGGCGACCTCGATCAGGGCGAAGAAGTGGAACGACCAGCGCGTGTACGTCTCGACCTTGGCCGGTGTGCTCTTGCCGTGCCACCAGCCGGTCGGCTTCTTCATGCCGGCCCCCGTGTCCGTGGTCATCGTCGTGGCTCCCAGCGGAACCATCGCCGTACAGCAAACACCGCGATCGCGGCCCAGGCCACCGCCGTGACGAGGGCGCCCAGGGTGTCGTGCGCGGAGAGGTGCCCGCTCCAGCCGCCGCGTATCAGGGTGATCACCGGGGTCAGCGGCAGCAGCTCGCAGAACGACGCCAGCCCGTCGGGCAGCATCTCCAGCGGGATGAAGGTCCCGGAACCGGCCAGGGACAGTAGCGTCAGCGGCATAGCGGCGACCTGGGCGCCCTCGATGCTTCTGCTGAAGCTCGCGGTGACGGCCGCGAGCGCCGGCCAGGTGACGAAGCCCAACAGCAGCCCCAGCAGGACGAGATGGGGCGCCCGGGGTGCCCCGATGCCGAGGGTCGGCAGGCAGGCGCCGGTGAGGATCAGGCACTGGGCGAGGCCTATCGCCATCGAGGGCAGGGCGGCGCCGAGGAGGATCTCCACGTCCCGTGGCTCGCCCGTGCGCAGCCGCTTGAGGACCAGCTCCTCGCGGCGGGCCGCGTACACACTCACCAGCGAGCTGTAGACCGCGAAGAGCAGGGCGAACCCGATCGAGGCGGGGAGCAGGATCGACCCGACGCTGAGTCCGGTGCCCTTCAGATCCATCTGGTCGATGGTCGAGCGGAGGCTGAAGGGCATGACCAGCGGCACGAACACCGCCGCCGCGAGCGTCGCCTTCGTACGGCCGAGCAGGGTCAGCTCGGCGCGGGCCAGCGCTCCCATCCGTCCCACCGCCGTGGTCCGGGCCGGCTCCGCGCCCGCCATGACCGCTGTGCCGCTCATGCCGCCGCCCCCTTCGTCCGGGTGCGGGCGCCCGCACCCGCCGGCTCCTGCCGGTGTCCGCCGTGTGCCTGTGCCTCCCGCGCTATGCGCAGGAACGCCTCCTCCAGTGAGGCCGAGCGCACATCGAGTCCCCGCAGCTCGACCCGCGCCCGCTCCGCCCACACCAGCAGGGCGGTCGCCGTCCGCTGCGGCTCGTTCGTCCGGAGTCTGATCATCCGTCCCGCCGTCTCGTGGCCGCTCACGCCGAGTTCGGCCAGTGGGGGCAGGTCGCCCGGGAAGTAGCCCTCGGGCAGTTCGAAGGAGATGCGCGACGGCTGGGCCGCGGTGACCTCGGCCGGTGTGCCGAGGGCGGCGACGCGGCCTTCGTGGAGGATCGCCAGCCGGTCGGCGAGGCCCTCCGCCTCTTCCAGATAGTGGGTGGTCAGCAGGACGGTGGTTCCCGAGTCGCGCAGCTCGCGGACCAACTCCCAGGTGCTCTGGCGGCCTTCCACGTCGAGACCGGTGGTGGGTTCGTCGAGGAAGAGGACTTCGGGGCGGCCGAGGAGCGCGAGCGCGAGGTCCAGGCGCCGCTTCTCGCCGCCGGACAACTGCTTGACCCGCACCCCGCTCCGGCGGGTGAGGCCGACCAGGTCCAGCGCCTCCCCGAGGGGCCGCGCGCCGCTGGTGCAGCCGGCCCACATGCGCAGGGTCTCCGCGACCGTCAGCTCGGAGGGGAAGCCGCCCTCCTGGAGCATCACGCCGATCCGGGGGCGCACGGACGCCTGCTCCCGGTAAGGATCGCGTCCGAGGACCCGCACCCGTCCGCCGGCCGGGGGTGCGAGGCCCTCGATCAGCTCGACGGTGGATGTCTTGCCCGCGCCGTTCGTCCCCAGGAGGGCGAACAGCTCGCCGCGGGCCACCGAGAAGGTGACGCCGCGCACCGCCTCGAAGTCTCCGTCCTCGCCCCCGTACACCCGGCGCAGGTCGGTGACTTCGATCACGTCATCATGCCCGTTCGCGTTCATGCCTTCAGCCTCCCCGCGGACCCGGCACGCGAGCAGTGCGCAGTGTCATCACTCCTCATGACAAATGTCAGATGACAGAGGAAGAGATCCGGGGAAGAAGCGGGCGATCCAGGGGGGGGCGGGGCGGGAGGAGTGTTTCGGCGCACACGCCGAAGGCCCCGGGCACACGGCGAAGGCCCCGGTCGACTGACCGGGGCCTTCGCTTCTGAGCGGACGACCAGGTTCGAACTGGCGACCTCAACCTTGGCAAGGTTGCGCTCTACCAACTGAGCTACGTCCGCATTGCCTCCGACCGGCTTCCACCGATCGGCGCGAGCACCACCCTACCTGATCGACAACCGTGATCGGTAAGAGGTGCGGAGCGGGTGACAGGAATTGCACACTGCGCCTTCCCCCTGGAAGGGGGATGTTCTACTACTGAACTACACCCGCACGACTTCGGGGTTTCGGCTTTCGGCCTTGCCCCTCGGCGTGTTCCAGACTCTAGCTGATCAGCGGGGGGTCAGCGCAAGTCGGTTGTCCGCGGGGTCCGGTGGCGGGCCCGCGTGGGTGCCCCCGGGGCGGGGGCCGCCGCTTCAGTGGGCCTCGGCGAACGCCTCGTAGACCTTCTTGGGGATGCGGCCGCGCGGCGGGACGTCCAGCTTGTTGGAGCGGGCCCAGGCGCGTACGGCGGCGGGGTCGGGGGTCAGCGCGGTGTGCGTGTAGGCCTTCCCGGACCTCGACTGCTTGCGGCCGGCCTCGACGTAGGGCGCGAGCACCTTACGCAGTTTCTTCGCATTGGCTGGATTGAGGTCGATCTCGTACGACTTGCCGTCGAGTCCGAAGGCGATCGTCTCCGCCGCTTCCGAGCCGTCGATGTCGTCAAAGAGAGTGACCACGACACGCTGCGCCACGAATATCGGTCCCTTCGCGCGACAGCTCTGCGATCAACGGTCATGACGTGCGCAGACGTCACGGAGTTGTCGGGGAGATGTCGACTGTCCGGCTGTTATTGGGCAAAGTATCGGCTAATGCCATTTCCTTTGTACAGTGCCCGGCATTGCATTGTGAAGCCCGACTAAATCCTTCCGCGTGTCCGGAGGCAATGGGCTCCCGTCGTTCTTCTGCGGTTTTTCCCAGGATTTTCCGCCGGAGACGCCTTGTCGATGCGGGATCGTGATCGGGGTCACGTAGGATTCTACGAATCTACGCGAGTAGAAATTTTGTACGGGTAGTCTGAAGGGACCTGCTCAGCACCACACACCGGGAGTGCCAGTGGCACGCGTCGTAGTCGACGTCATGCTCAAGCCGGAGATCCTCGACCCCCAGGGCCAGGCGGTGCAGCGTGCACTGCCGCGCCTCGGTTTCGAAGGCGTCTCCGACGTACGTCAGGGAAAGCGATTCGAACTGGAAGTGGACGGACCGGTGGACGACGCCGCGCTCGCCCGCATCCACGAACTCGCGGAATCCTTCCTCGCCAACACCGTGATCGAGGACTTCACCGTCAAGGTCGAGGAAGTCGCGGAGGCCGGAAAGTGACCGCTCGTATTGGAGTCGTCACCTTTCCGGGCAGCCTCGACGACCGCGACACGCAGCGCGCGATCCGGCTGGCGGGTGCCGAACCCGTCGCTCTCTGGCACAAGGACAAGGACCTCAAGCAGGTCGACGCCGTGGTGCTGCCCGGCGGTTTCTCGTACGGCGACTATCTGCGGGCCGGTGCCATCTCGCGCTTCTCGCCGGTGATGGAGACCGTCATCGAGCAGGCGAAGTCCGGAATGCCGGTTCTCGGCATCTGCAACGGCTTCCAGGTCCTCACCGAGGCGCACCTCCTTCCCGGCGCGATGCTCGGCAACAACCACCTCCACTTCATCTGCCGCGACCAGAAGCTGCGGGTGGAGAACGCGGAGACCGCTTGGACCGCCGACTACGCGTCCGGCCAGGAGATCCACATCCCGCTGAAGAACATGGACGGGCGGTACGTCGCCGACGCGCGCACCCTCGACATGCTGGAGGCCGAGGGCCGGGTCGCGTTCCGCTACCTGGACGTCAACCCGAACGGCTCGCTGCGCGACATCGCCGGCATCACGAACGAGGCGGGCAACGTCGTCGGTCTGATGCCGCACCCGGAGCACGCCGTCGAGCCGCTCGTCGGCTCCGGCCGCACCGACGGCCTCCCCTTCTTCACCTCGATCCTCAAGAAGCTGGTCAACGCATGAGCCGCACGCCTCTGGACACGGTCGAGAACGCGGCCGCGACCCCCGACGTCGAGCTGCCCTGGGCCGAACTGGGCCTGAAGAAGGACGAGTACGAGCGGGTGGTGGAGATCCTCGGCCGCCGCCCGACCGGCGCCGAACTCGCCATGTACTCCGTCATGTGGTCCGAGCACTGCTCCTACAAGTCCTCCAAGGTCCACCTCCGCCAGTTCGGCGAGAAGGCCCCCCAGTCCGACGCGCTGCTCGTCGGCATCGGTGAGAACGCCGGCGTCGTCGACGTCGGCCAGGGCTACGCGGTCACCTTCAAGGTCGAGTCGCACAACCACCCGTCCTACGTCGAGCCCTACCAGGGCGCGGCCACCGGCGTCGGCGGCATCGTCCGCGACATCATCGCGATGGGCGCCCGCCCGGTCGCCGTCGTGGACCCGCTGCGCTTCGGCGCCGCCGGCCACCCCGACACCAAGCGCGTACTGCCGGGCGTCGTCGCGGGCATCGGCGGCTACGGCAACTGCCTGGGCCTGCCCAACATCGGCGGCGAGGTCGTCTTCGACGCCTGCTACCAGGGCAACCCGCTGGTCAACGCCGGTGCCATCGGCGTCATGCGGCACGAGGACATCCACCTCGCGAAGGCGTCCGGGGCCGGCAACAAGGTCATCCTGTACGGGGCCCGCACGGGCGGTGACGGCATCGGCGGCGCGTCGATCCTCGCCTCGGAGACCTTCGACGACGCCAAGCCCTCGAAGCGCCCCGCCGTCCAGGTCGGCGACCCCTTCCAGGAGAAGCTCCTCATCGAGTGCACCCTGGAGGCCTTCGCCGAGAAGCTCGTCGTCGGCATCCAGGACCTCGGCGCCGCCGGACTGTCCTGCGCCACCAGCGAGCTGGCCTCCAACGGCTCCGGCGGTATGCGGGTCACCCTGGACGACGTACCGCTGCGCGACTCCACGCTCTCGCCCGAGGAAATCCTCATGAGCGAGTCGCAGGAACGCATGTGCGCGGTCGTCGAGCCGGAGAAGGTCGACCGGTTCCTGGAGATCTGCGACAAGTGGGACGTCATCGCCACCGTCATCGGTGAGGTCACCGACGGCGACCGGCTGGAGATCTTCTGGCACGGCGGCAAGATCGTCGACGTCGACCCGCGCACGGTCGCGCACGACGGCCCGGTCTACGAACGCCCCTACGCCCGCCCCTCCTGGCAGGACGCGCTCCAGGCCGACGACGCGGGCAAGCTGCCCCGCCCCGCGACGAGCGCCGAGCTGAAGGAGCAGGTCCTGCGGCTCGTCTCCTCCCCGAACCAGGCCTCCAAGTCCTGGATCACCTCCCAGTACGACCACTTCGTGCAGGGCAACACCGTGCTGGCGCAGCCCGAGGACTCGGGCATGATCCGCATCGACGAGGAGACCGGGCTCGGTGTCGCCATCGCGACCGACGGCAACGGCCGCTACGCCAAGCTCGACCCGTACGCCGGCGCGCAGCTCGCGCTCGCCGAGGCGTACCGGAACGTCGCGACCACCGGTGCCAAGCCGCTCGCCGTCTCCGACTGCCTGAACTTCGGCTCGCCCGAGGACCCGGCGGTCATGTGGCAGTTCGCCGAGGCGATCCGCGGACTGGCCGACGCCTGCCTGCAGTTGGGCACTCCGGTGACCGGCGGCAACGTCTCGCTGTACAACCAGACCGGCGAGGCCGCCATCCACCCGACGCCCGTGGTGGCCGTGCTGGGCGTCATCGACGACGTCGCCCGCCGCACGCCGGTCGCCTTCCAGGAAGAGGGCCAGCTTCTCTACCTGCTCGGCGAGACCCGTGAGGAGTTCGGCGGCTCGGCCTGGTCCCAGGTTGTCCACGACCACCTGGGCGGTCTGCCCCCGCGGGTCGACCTGGAGCGCGAGCGGCTGCTCGCCGAGATCCTCATCTCCGCCTCGCGCGACGGGATGATCGACTCCGCGCACGACCTGTCCGACGGCGGTCTCATCCAGGCCGTGGTCGAGTCGGCGCTCCAGGGCGGCAAGGGGGCTCGGCTGATCGTCCCCGACGGTCTCGACGCGTTCACCTTCCTCTTCTCGGAGTCGGCGGGCCGCGCGGTCGTCGCCGTCCCGCGCTCCGAGGAGCTGCGCTTCAACGACATGTGCGGTGCCCGGGGTCTGCCCGTCACCCGTATCGGTGTCGTCGACGGTGACGCGGTCGACGTGCAGGGCGAGTTCGCGCTCTCCCTGGCCGAACTGCGCACGGCGCACGAGGACACGATCCCGGCGCTGTTCAAGTAGCCGGCCGATCCGCGCGAAGGCCCCGTCCGGAGTCCGGGCGGGGCCTTCGCCTGTCCGGCCCTGCGATGCCGCGCCGCACACCGGCCGCCGGGGGCTTGACCGGCCCCTGGCCTCCTGGTCCGCGGCGCCGCGCTCAGGCCGTGGCGGGCTGCTCCTCCCGGGGCTGCCCGGGTATGGAGCCGGTGCCGGGCCGACCGCCGCCGGACCCCGGCAGCCGCAGCGCCAGCGCCACGCCGACCGCCAGGAGCGCGGCGGCTCCCCAGAAGACCATGTCCATCGCGGAGACGAAGGCGCGCACCCCGTCGGTGTGGGCCTGTCCGGTGAGGCGGGCGAGGGAGCCGATGTCGCCGCCGGGTCCGTCGGCCGCGTACAGGCGGGCGAGGACGGTGCCGAAGACCGCGGTGCCGAGGGCGCTGCCCAGGGTCTGGAAGAAGCGGACGCCCGTGGTGGCGATGCCCAGTTGGCTGCGCGGTGCCGCGTCCTGTACGAGCAGGACGAGCTGGCCCACGAGCTGCCCGAACCCGGCGCCGAACAGCAGGAGTTCGGCGCGGATCAGCCAGAGGGAGGTGTCGGGGCCGATGCCGGACAGGGCGACGAAGGCGAGCAGGGTGGTGACCGTGCCGCTGATGGTGAAGGTGCGGGCCGACCAGCCGCGCTCGGTGAGGCGCCCGGAGAGGATGCCGACGGCTGTCATGCCGGCCGCCATGGGCAGCAGGTAGAGGCCGGCGGCGGAGGCGCCGATGCCCCGGGCCACCTGGAGATAGACCAGCACGTAGTAGATGGCGCACATCATCGAGGCGCCGACGATGCCCTGGATGGCGAAGCCGAGGCGCAGCTCCGGAACCCTGAACAGGGAGAGCGGCAGCACCGGTTCGGGCGCCCGGGTCTGGCGCCACAGGAACAGGGCGAGCGTCGCCGCGGAGGTGAGCAGCAGCCCCATGACGACGGGGGAGGTCCACGCGTACTCCTTGCCGCCCCAGTCGGTGACCAGCAGCAGGGAGCCGGCGAACGCGGCGGCCAGGGCGGCGCCCGCGTAGTCGATCGGGCGGCGGACGGGGCGCTCGGGGAGCTTGAGGACGAAGGCGGACGCGATCAGTACGGCGACGCCGATCGGCAGGTTGACGTAGAAGATCCAGCGCCAGCTCGCGTGGTCCGCGAGCAGGCCGCCCAGCCATGGGCCGACGGCCATGCCGCCGCCGGCGACGACCCCGCCCAGATTGCCCGCCTTGCCTCCGTCCTTCTCGCCGGGGCCCTTGAGGTGCGCGATCACCACCATGGTCACGCTCATCAGACCGCCGCCGCCGAGGCCCTGTACCGCGCGGGCCGCGATGAGCTGGCCCATCGACTGGGCGGCACCGCACAGCGCGGAGCCGACCAGGAAGGTGGCGACGGCGCCGGTGAAGACCCGCTTGGGGCCGAGGACGTCGCACAGCTTCCCGTAGAGCGGGAGCATCGCGGCGGAGGCCAGCGCGAACGAGCTGACCAGCCACGGGATCTTGTCGACACCGTGCTCCGGGTCGAGGTCGCGGACGATCGGGACGGTCGCCGCCGAGACGATCTGGAGGTCGAGGATGGCCAGCACGATCGTGACGAGGCAGACCAGGAAGCCGAGGGAGCGCTGCCGGTCCGTCATGCCGGGTCCGGGGCCCTCCGGCCGCCCGGCAGACGGAGGCGCCGGGACGCCGGTCTCAGCCCCGGCCCTCTCGGTCCCGGCCCCTTGCGTAGAGCCCCCCTGGGTCCCGGTCCCTTGCGTAGAGCCCCCCTGGCTCCCAGCCCCTTGCCCAGCGGCCCCCTCGGTCCCGGCGTCGGCCGGCTTGCCCTGCGCTGTTGTGGACATGCGTGACTCCCCCTCGACAGCGGCGGGTTCGGGCCCGCCGGTTGCGTTGGCACCACCATGCCCGAGATTTGTGTATCCGGTCAATGTTTTCTCCCGGATCAAATTTCATCCTGGTACAGTCATGACATGGCGGAGACGATGGGACTGCGGGAGCGCAAGAAGCGGCAGACGGCCATGCGGATATGGCAGACCGCCGTGGAGCTGTTCGTGGAGCGCGGGTTCGACGCCGTCTCCGTCGCGGAGATCGCCGAAGCCGCAGAGGTCTCCAAGATGACGGTGTTCAACTACTTCGGGACCAAGGAGGATTTGGTCTTCCGCCCCATGGAGGAGCACTTCGGGGACGCCGCCCGCGCGGTCCGCGAGCGCGACCGCGGAGAGTCCGCCGTGGACGCGGTGCGCCGCCAGTTCCTGGAGATGATCGAGGCCCGCGACCCGGCGATCGGGCTGAACCCGGAGCCGTTCGCCCGCACGTTGCGCACCCTCGTGGTCGAGACGCCCGCCCTGCGTGAGCGCGCTCTCATCGCCTCCCACCGGGGTGAGGAGGAGCTGATCAGGACCCTCGCCGAGGAGAGCGACGACCCCGTGCTCGCGGCCATCGCCGCGGCCCAACTGATGAGCGCCCGGAACGCGCTGATCGAGGCTCACCACCGCCGTATCAACGAGGGCGAGAGCCCCGAGTCGGTCGCCGAGGACGCCGCCGACCAGGCCAACCGCGCCTTCGACCTGATCGAGAGAGGCCTCGGCGGCTACGCGGTCCGGGAGTAGCCGCCGGCAACCGCCTCCCGCCCCGGCCGGACAGCCCTTCCCACGCGGGCTCGGAACCCCTCCCGCCCCGACCGGGAGAAACCCCGCTCCCCGGGCGCACCCGCCCGCCCCGCCCGGGAGAAACCCCGCCCACCCGGGCGCACCCTCCCGCCCCAGCCGGGAGAACCCCACGCCCCCGGGGGCGCACCCGCCCGCCGCCCCGACCGAAATCACCACCCGCCCCGACCGAAATCACCACCCGCCCCGACCGAAATCACCACCCGCCCCGACCGAAATCACCACCCGCCCCGACCGGAACAGCTTCCCGCCCCGACCGGAACCACCACCCACCCCCCGACCCCTCCCCGAAACCCCTCCCACCCCCCGAAATCCCCCCACCCCCTCCACCACCCCACCCCCCGGTCCTAGGGTGAGATTCATGCCCCCCGCCAAGAAGCGCGCCCGTGTCTACGACTCCGTCAAGATCCGCGCGGCCGTCCTCGCCCAGTTCGGGAACGTGCGCGACGGCGTACGCGCCCTCGGTGACGAGCGGTTGGCGCTGCCCACGCACCTCGGCGGCTGGACCGTGCGGGACCTCGCGGCGCACGTCACCTCGGCCGTCGAGAGCGTCAGCCGCGCCCTCGACCGGCCCGAACCCACCGCCCGGGAACTGTCGCCGCTCGACTGGCCGTTCGCCACCGCCGCCCGGGCCGCCGACATCGCCGACGACACCCGGGACCTCGCCGCGCGGACCCCCGACCTCGACGCGCTCTATGCCGACGCCGGGCGGCGGATCGCCGAACGCCTGGCCACCGCCACGGACGGCAGGCTGCTCGCCACACGCACCGGCGCGATGACCCTCGCCGACTACCTCGTCACCCGGACCGTCGAACTCGTCGTGCACACCGACGACCTGAACCGCGCGGTCCCCGGTCTCGACATCCCGTACGACCGCCAGGCCCTCGCCGCGTGCACCCGCCTCCTCGCCGACGCGCTCGCCGTGAAGGCGCCCGGCGCGTCCACGGAGGTGCGGGTTCCGCCGTACGCCGTCGTGCAGTGCGTGCAGGGGCCCCGGCACACCCGTGGCACCCCGCCGAACGTGGTGGAGACGGACCCGCTGACCTGGATCCGGCTCGCCACCGGACGTACGGAGTGGAAGACGGCGCTCGACGAGGCCAAGGTCAGCGCCAGCGGCGAACGAGCCGACCTCGCCGCCCTGCTGCCCCTCATGGGCTGAACCCCGGGCCCCCGACCCCCCCGGGGTACCCGGCCCCAAAAAAAGGGAACCCCGACCCCCACCTCTCCCGTCCCATCCCCATGGACAAGCAGCGAACGACCCTCGGTGTCCTGACCCTGCTTCCCCTCGCCGTGGCCTGCGGTGCCCAGACGGCGGGGAGCGGTTCCGTCGCGGCGGGGCCGCCGGTGACCGGGGTCCACTGGTCGGTCGACAGCCTCACCGTGGACGGAGAGACCGCGAAGGCACCGCCCGGCGCCTATCTGAAGATCGGCGAGGACGGCCGCGTCAGCGGCAGCCTCGGCTGCAACGGCTTCGGCTCGAAGGCCACCTTCAAGGGCGACCGGGTCACCTTCGGCACGCTCCGGACCACCGAGATGGGCTGCGCGAAGGGCCCCGCCCGCTTCGAACGGGACCTCGGCCGCACGATCACCGCCCAGGACACGTTCACCGCGAAGACCCGCGGCGACCGGCTCACCCTCACCGCCGACAGCGGCGACCGGGTCAGCCTCACGAAGGAACGGGACGCGCCCCTGCGCGGCACGAAGTGGACGGTCACCGCGCTCGGCGACAAGAACGCGGCCCATTCCCTCCCGAAGGGGACGGACGCGTACTTCGTCCTCGGCGAGAACGGCACCCTCGGCGGCCGTCTCGGCTGCAACCACGTCTCCGCCCGTGCCACCGTCCGCGACGGACATATCACCCTCGGACCGGCCCGGACCACCCGCATGATGTGCGACCGCTCACTCATGAGGACCGAGAAGACCCTGCTGGAGCTATTCGACGGGCGCGTCTCGTACACGGTGGATCACCGTGGCGCCACGCTGACCAGCGGAAACGGCACAACCGTGCACGCGGTGGCCGCCCAGTGATCCATTCGGGTCCGGTATCCCCAATTCGGACCAGTGGTCGATCTCGCCTACACTCGGTGCCGTGCCACGTGGTGACGGTCGACTCAATCATGATCTGCTCCCCGGTGAGAAAGGCCCCCAGGACGCTTGCGGCGTCTTCGGTGTCTGGGCTCCGGGCGAAGAGGTCGCCAAGCTCACTTACTTCGGGCTCTACGCCCTCCAGCATCGGGGTCAGGAATCCGCGGGAATCGCGGTCAGCAACGGCTCCCAGATCCTCGTCTTCAAGGACATGGGCCTCGTGTCCCAGGTCTTCGACGAGACCTCTCTCGGTTCGCTCCAGGGTCATATCGCGGTCGGTCACGCCCGCTACTCGACCACCGGCGCCTCCGTGTGGGAGAACGCCCAGCCGACGTTCCGTGCCACCGCGCACGGCTCCATCGCGCTCGGCCACAACGGCAACCTGGTCAACACGGCGCAGCTCGCCGAGATGGTCGCCGACCTGCCCAAGCAGGAGGGCCGCACCACCCGGGTGGCGGCCACCAACGACACCGACCTGCTCACCGCGCTCCTCGCGGCCCAGGTCGACGAGGACGGCAAGCCGCTGACCGTCGAGGAGGCCTCCGCGAAGGTCCTCCCGCAGGTCAAGGGCGCCTTCAGCCTCGTCTTCATGAACGAGCACACGCTCTACGCCGCCCGTGACCCGCAGGGCATCCGCCCGCTGGTCCTCGGCCGGCTGGAGCGCGGCTGGGTGGTGGCCTCCGAGTCCGCCGCCCTGGACATCTGCGGCGCCAGCTATGTGCGCGAGATCGAGCCGGGCGAGTTCGTCGCCATCGACGAGAACGGCCTGCGCAGCTCCCGATTCGCGGAAGCGAAGCCCAAGGGCTGTGTCTTCGAGTACGTGTACCTGGCCCGCCCGGACACGGACATCGCCGGCCGGAACGTGTACCTCTCGCGTGTCGAGATGGGCCGCAAGCTCGCCAAGGAAGCGCCGGTCGAGGCCGACCTGGTGATAGCGACCCCGGAGTCGGGCACGCCCGCCGCGATCGGTTACGCGGAGGCATCCGGCATCCCGTTCGGCGCCGGCCTGGTCAAGAACGCGTACGTCGGCCGGACCTTCATCCAGCCCTCGCAGACCATCCGCCAGCTCGGCATCCGGCTCAAGCTCAACCCCCTCAAGGAAGTCATCAAGGGCAAGCGTCTGGTCGTCGTCGACGACTCGATCGTGCGCGGCAACACCCAGCGCGCCCTGGTCCGCATGCTCCGCGAGGCGGGCGCGGCCGAGGTCCACATCCGGATCTCCTCGCCGCCCGTGAAGTGGCCCTGCTTCTTCGGCATCGACTTCGCGACCCGCGCCGAGCTGATCGCCAACGGCATGACCATCGAGGAGATCGGCACCTCGCTCGGCGCCGACTCCCTGTCGTACATCTCCATCGACGGCATGATCGAGGCCACGACCATCGACAAGCCGAACCTGTGCCGCGCCTGCTTCGACGGCGAGTACCCGATGGAGCTGCCCGACCCCGAGCTGCTCGGCAAGCAGCTCCTGGAGACCGAGCTGGCCGCGGGTCCCGCAGCCACGGCCGCGGCTGACGCCATCCGTCGCCCGTAAGTGCCGCAGAGCCCCGTTTCACCAACCCGAAAGATCCCAGGCGATGTCTTCTGTGTCTGATCAGTCACCTCCGGCCACGGGCAGTGCCTCCGGTGCCTCCTACGCGGCCGCCGGCGTCGACATCGAGGCCGGCGACCGCGCCGTGGAGCTGATGAAGGAGTGGGTGAAGAAGACGCGGCGCCCCGAGGTCCTCGGCGGCCTCGGCGGATTCGCCGGCCTCTTCGACGCCTCCGCCCTCAAGCGGTTCGAGCGCCCGCTGCTCGCCTCGGCCACCGACGGCGTGGGCACCAAGGTCGACGTGGCCCGCCGGCTCGGCGTGTACGACACCATCGGCCACGACCTGGTCGCCATGGTCATGGACGACATCGTCGTGTGCGGTGCCGAGCCGCTCTTCATGACCGACTACATCTGCGTGGGCAAGGTCCACCCCGAACGGGTGGCGGCCATCGTGAAGGGCATCGCCGAGGGCTGTGTCCTCGCGGGCTGTGCCCTGGTGGGCGGCGAGACGGCCGAGCACCCCGGTCTGCTCGGCCCGGACGACTTCGACGTCGCCGGCGCCGGTACGGGCGTGGTCGAGGCCGACCGGCTGCTCGGCCCGGACCGCATCCGGACGGGTGACGCGGTGATCGCCATGGCGGCCTCCGGTCTTCACTCGAACGGGTACTCGCTGGTCCGGCACGTCCTGCTCGACCGGGCGAAGCTCGGCCTGGAGCAGCACATCGAGGAGTTCGGCCGCACGCTCGGCGAGGAGCTGCTGGAACCCACCAAGATCTACTCGCTGGACTGTCTGGCGCTCACCCGGACCACCGAGGTGCACGCGTTCAGCCACATCACCGGCGGCGGCCTGGCGGCCAACCTGGCCCGGGTGATCCCGGACGGCCTGCACGCGGTCGTCGACCGGGAGACCTGGACCCCGGCCCCGGTCTTCGACCTGGTCGGCCGGACGGGTGACGTCGAGCGCCTGGAGCTGGAGAAGACGCTGAACATGGGCGTCGGCATGATGGCGATCGTCCCCGAGGAGTCCGCCGAGGTCGCCCTCGCCACCCTCGCGGACCGCGGGGTGGACGCCTGGATCGCCGGTGAGATCACCGAGCGCGGCGACCACGCGACGGGCGCGGAGCTGATCGGCGACTACGCGAAGTAGACGCGAGGCCAGATGAAGCAGACGCGGTGCCCCGGGGCGGTGAAAGGCCCCGGGGCAGCACGAAACCCGGTCCGGCGCTGAGGCCCCGGACCGGGTGAAGTGCAGTCACTACGAGAAATCCGCCAGGCGGGAGCCACCGGAAAAACGCTTCAGGAGACCCGCTGAGAAGATCGCGGAAACTGCGAGGGACGCTGGTGCGTCAAGCGCCGCGACGTTGCGACTGAGGACCGGACTGGTCGTCGTCGTCCTCATCGTCGTCGTTGTAGAGATCCGCGTACTGCGCGTACGGGTCGTCTTCCTCGTCGTCGTCCTCGAACGGCTCGCCATTCGGCGGCTGGCTCGAAGTCGAAGCGCCCAGCTCATTGGCCAGACGCGAGAGGTCAGTCCCGCCGCTGCTGTACTTCAGCTGGCGGGCGACCTTCGTCTGCTTGGCCTTTGCCCGGCCGCGCCCCATGGCTCGACCCCCTCGGATACGGGGCTCGACGGCCCCAGAGTCTTGACACGCGTTCATGATCTGGAACGGACTCTCCATGGAGAGACCGGTCCGTAGGGCTTCCACGGTACCTGAGCCCGCGCCCATACGGTACGTCGCCCGCACCACGCGCCCTTGTCCCGAACCGGCGAAGAGCCCCGTCCTCGCTGGTCAACCGCGATTTTAACCTCTTCTTGGCGCCCGACCCGCCGACAGACGTGAGAGTTGTCTCCCCGACAGCCGTCGGCGGGTCCCTGACAAGCACTTATGGCTCCGGAAAGGTCCCCGGAACCGGCCCGGAAAGGGGTCAGCGGGGGCGTGCCTCCGCCATCCGCTGCTCGGCGATCCGGTCGGCTGCGGCGGCCGGCGGAATACCGTCTTCCTTCGCACGTGCGAATATAGCCAGCGTGGTGTCGAAGATCTTCGCCGCCTTGGCCTTGCACCGGTCGAAGTCGAAGCCGCGCAGCTCGTCGGCGACCTGGATGACACCGCCCGCGTTCACCACGTAGTCGGGGGCGTAGAGGATGCCGCGGTCGGCGAGATCCTTCTCCACGCCCGGGTGCGCGAGCTGGTTGTTGGCCGCCCCGCACACCACCCGCGCGGTCAGCGCCGGCACGGTCTCGTCGTCGAGCGCGCCGCCCAGCGCGCACGGCGCGTAGATGTCCAGGCCCTCGGTGCGGATCAGCGTCGCGGTGTCGGCGACGGCCGTGACGCCGGCCGGGTGCTGGTCCAGGATCCGCCGTACGGATTCGGCCCGCACGTCCGTGATCACGACCTCGGCGCCGTCCGCCCGCAGGTGGTCGACCAGGTGGTGGCCCACCTTGCCGACGCCCGCGACGCCGACCTTGCGGCCGCGCAGGGTCGGATCGCCCCACAGGTGCTGCGCGGAGGCGCGCATGCCCTGGAACACGCCGAAGGCGGTGAGCACCGACGAGTCGCCCGCGCCGCCGTTCTCCGGGGAGCGCCCGGTCGTCCAGCGGCACTCGCGCGCCACGACGTCCATGTCGGCCACATAGGTGCCGACGTCGCAGGCCGTGACGTACCGGCCGCCGAGCGAGGCGACGAACCGGCCGTAGGCGAGGAGCAGCTCCTCGGTCTTGATCTGCTCGGGGTCCCCGATGATCACGGCCTTGCCGCCGCCGTGGTCGAGACCGGCCAGGGCGTTCTTGTACGACATCCCGCGGGCGAGGTTGAGCGCGTCGGCGACGGCCTCGGCCTCGTTCGCGTACGGGTAGAAGCGCGTGCCGCCGAGGGCCGGGCCCAGGGCGGTGGAGTGGAGGGCGATGACGGCCTTCAGGCCGCTGGCGCGGTCCTGGCAGAGCACGACTTGCTCATGACCGCCCTGGTCCGAGTGGAACAGGGTGTGCAGTACATCAGCAGGCGCGCCGGTTACGTCGGTCACTGTGGTGACTCCCAGGTAATGAGCGGCGGTTGGGTGCGGGGCCCGTGCGGATGGCGGGCTCCGTGGGCATGAGAGTAGGGCCTGCGCCGACCCGCCTTCGGCGCAGTGTTCAGGATCACCCACCGACGGGGTACGGCCATGGTTCGATTTGCATAGATTTCTCTTCAGGTCGTGAGCGGTTCTCGCTGGTTTTCCCGGTGGTCGTCGGGGGAGGGAGCAGGCGTGCCCAAGGTGTCCGCGGTGATCGTGCCGTACGCGTCGTATCTGCGTGTGTACGAGCCGCTCGCCGCATTCCCGGAGCCGGAGCGCGGCCACTGGGCGCGCTACGCCCGGCGCACCGAGCGCCCCTCCTACCAGGACGAACTGCGCCGCTCGCTGGCCGACTTGCTGCCCACCCCGCCGGTGCCCGTGCCGGTGCACGAGAGCGCCGACGCGTTCGTGGCCGAGGTGGACGGGGAGGCCTGTGTCTGCCCCTGGCGCACCCGGCTGCGCGGCTGGCAGGCGCTGGACGGGATCGGCGAGGAACTGCCCGCTTCGGTCCTCGACGCGGTGCTGCCGCCGCTGGTGCGCCGTCAGGCCGCCCTCGACTACGAGCGCTGGCTGGCCCGCAACCCCGACGCCCGCCCGTGGATCCGCACCTCGACCTGGCAGGTGCCGCTGAACTGGTTCGTGCTCGTCTCCGAGGAGGAGCGGGAGTACGACAAGGGGGCGGGCCCGGGGGGCGCCGCGCCGCGGCTGCGCTACCGGACGCCGATGGTGCAGGCCCGCCGGCGCACGGCACGGGCGCTGCGCACGCTCCGGGACGCCCTGGACGAGGGGCCGCTGATCGACGGCCTGGTGGACGTGGGGCGCTGGCTGGAGGAGTTCCATCCGCGGTCCCTTGTCGAGCTGGACTACGGCGGCCTGGTGCACGCGCTGCCGGCCGGGCATCTGGAGGACGACCACTCGGCCGCGGACGTCGCCGAGGGCATCGAGGCGCTGCGCACCGGGGACGGGGCGAAGGCGGGCGAGGCGTACGGGCGGCTGGTGGAGCGCTGGCGGACGGTCAGGGACCGCCGCTCGGCGAACTGACCGAACCGGTCAAGCGGGATACTTCGGGATCGTTCATCCCAAAGGGCTGTTCCGGTGGATTCGGGTGGGACGGGAGGGACTCCTGCGCCCGTCGGCCGGTGTGATCTGCTTCTCACAGGAACGGTCTCGAACTCGCGTATGGTCCTCACACGCTGAAGAACCCTCACTCCAGGACGTAGGTCCCGATACGGGCTTATGCGTCAACGGGTGCCAAGCGTGATGGATGGCACTTACCTGGCTCTTGCATCGCTTGCCCCTCCTCGTGCCAAAATAGGACAAGGAGTCCGGGGGAGGGCTCCGTCCGCCCACGTATGGGTGGAATCTCAGCATTGCACGCTATGGGGGGTCTGATGACTCCTGACGCCACTGTGACTGATCGTCACAGTGGCGTGACTGTCCGCTATGGCATGGTCCATCGGCTTCCGTCGCTGATGAACACCTGGGAGGGCAATTCCATCGGTTTGGCCGACGCGGCTGGACGGATGGTGTAGTTGTAGTGCCGAGGACAAGCCGTTCGTCCTATAACCGACTCGACTCGCGTCCGCCATTTCGGGCAACGCGGGTCAAGGTGCAGAATTTAGAGGAAAGAACCGAGAAGGTTCGGTTCTCCCGAGGAGGCCGCTCATGACCGCTCGCACCCCTGATGCCGAGCCGCTGCTGACCCCGGCTGAGGTCGCCACGATGTTCCGCGTCGACCCCAAGACGGTCACGCGGTGGGCGAAGGCCGGCAAGCTTACGTCCATCCGCACGCTCGGCGGACACCGCCGTTACCGCGAGGCTGAGGTCCGCGCACTGCTCGCGGGCATCCCGCAGCAGCGCAGCGAGGCCTGAACCACCGCATAACCGGACAACCCGCCGGACCCCCCAATCCGCCGAAGCGTCCGAACCACAGCTCCAAGCGACGCGGGTTCTGCCCCAACAGGGCCCACGCCCCGGCTTTTTCACCATCTGAACAGGGTGCGTCGTAGATCGCGCTGGACTCCGCCGGGTCCAGCGCGATCTTTTTTGTGCGCTCGGCGGGCCCCCGCGACCGGCCGGTGAGCGGCCTTGTCGGAGTCTGGGGGCGGGTGTCGGATCGGCTGTGAACAGCCTCGACGACAGGTGCAATTGCACATATTAAATTGACTCGTTGTAGGAGGGGGGTAAGTTCCGCACTTCTGAAAACCTATGCGGTGACTCCCGTCACATGCCAGAGTCCTTGTCGCGTACGAGCCTTCTGCGCTAGTGGAGTTGGGGCCGCTCGTGCCTGCTCCACCGTCAAGCCTCGCACCGCCGCGCGCTCTTGGCCGGAGGCGTTGGTCACCCGGCCGGGGGGCTTTCGTCCTCCGGGGCGCTCTCGGGGTCCCGCGCGCCGGCCGGAGCGGGTTCCATGGCCAGCCGCAGGAGGCGATGACAGACCGGGCAGTGCCGCGTCAGATGGCGGTAGCCGGAGGCAGCCGCCAGATGGGCTCGGAGCAGGGCACGGGTCTCGTGCCGGGCGGACACCGCCATACGCACCTCCAGGGGCCGGCAGGGCGCGCGAGCCCTGACTTCCGGAGTACCCGGTGGAATGTGACGCCGTCAAGGAGCGGGGGCGCGTCCTGGGGGCGGCCGTTGGGGCACCGGCGGGCGCACACG
Organism: Streptomyces sp. NPDC007084; assembly: GCF_040703595.1. Taxonomy (NCBI): domain Bacteria; kingdom Bacillati; phylum Actinomycetota; class Actinomycetes; order Kitasatosporales; family Streptomycetaceae; genus Streptomyces; species Streptomyces sp. NPDC007084. The sequence continues at coordinate 88,794 of NZ_JBEYFY010000001.1, read as the reverse complement.
GGGCGGTGACCGGAGCAAAGCGCGGGGCGGCGATCCCTGCGCCCGGAGACTGGCGCGCGGAGTCGGGAGCCCGGAGCCCGGCGGGCGGAGTCCGGCACACGGGATGCGGCGCGCGGTGAGAGGCGTGCGGCGAGAGGTGATCCGCGCGGTGCAACGCGGAAGGCCCGGAGCCGAAGCTCCGGGCCTTCTCTACTGCGGTCCTGACGGGATTTGAACCCGCGGCCTCCACCTTGACAGGGTGGCGAGCACTCCAAACTGCTCCACAGGACCAGGTTTCGCAGCCACTTGTTCGTGCGCTGTGCTGCGAAAAGAGACTGTACAGGAGGGTGGGCCCACGGTCGAACTCACCCCGCGTACAGGCTCCGTCACGGCGCCGCGGCGTCGATCGCCTTCACGATCCGCTTGTCGGAGACCGGGTACGCGGTGCCGAGCGCGTGGGCGAAGTAGCTGACCCGCAGCTCCTCGATCATCCAGCGGATGTCCCGGACCGAGGAGGGCACCGGCCGGCCCTGCGGCAACTGCTCCAGCAGCCAGGCGTACTCGTCCTGCATCTCGTGGACCTTCTCCATGCGGGTGGTGTCCCGCTGGACGTTGGTCGGCATCTGCTGGAGCCGGCGGTCGGCGGCCACCAGGTAGCGCATCAGGTCGGGCAGCCGCCGCAGCCCGGTCGCCGTGACGAAACCGGGCTTCACAAGGGCGTCCAACTGCGTGCGGACGTCCGTGAGGTTGGCGAGCAGGGTCGGGCTCCTGACGCCCTTCAGGCGCCGCTCACAGGCCTGCCAGGCGGCGAGCACCTGCTCCACCTGCCCGACGGCGCGCACGGTGGTGTCGACGATCTCGGCGCGCACCTTGTCGTACAGCTTCCGGTACGACTCCTCGTCCCAGGCCGGGCCGCCGAAGTCGCCGATCAGCTTGTCCGCGGCGGCCATGGCGCAGTCGTCGAAGAGTGCCTGGACCGAGCCGTGCGGGTTCGCGGACAGGGCGAGCTTCTGGGCGTTGGTGAGCTTGTCGGAGGCGAACTTGCCCGGGTTCACCGGGATGTTCCGCAGGATCAGCCGGCGGGTGCCCTTCCACATGGCCTCGGCCTGCTCGGCCTCCGTGTCGAAGAGGCGCACCGAGACGGTGTTGGCGGCCGGGCCGTCGTCCACCAGCGCGGGGTAGGCCTTCACCGGCTGGCCGGCCCGGCGGGTCTCGAAGAGGCGGCTGAGCGAGCCGATCGTCCAGTCCGTCAGCCCCGAGCGCTCCACGGACTCGCCGCCCGAGCGCTCCGCGGTCGCCGCGGCGGCCTGCGAGATGGCCTTGCGCGCCTTGGGCCGCAGCCGGACCTTCAGGGCCTCCAGGTCCTTGTCCTCGGCGAGCTTGCGGCGCCGTTCGTCGACGATCCGGAAGGTGATCCGCAGATGGTCGGGCAGCCGCGACCAGTCGAAGTCGTCCGCCGTCAACGGCACTCCGACCATCCGCTTCAGCTCGCGCGCCATGGTCTGGGTCAGCGGCTCCTGGAGCGGTACCGCGCGCTCCAGGAACTTCCGCGCGAAGTTCGGGGCGGGCACGTAGTTGCGCCGGATCGGCTTCGGGAGGGAGCGGATCAGCTCCGTGACCACCTCCTCGCGCAGGCCCGGGATCTGCCAGTCGAAGCCCTCGTCGGTGACCTGGTTGAGGACCTGGAGGGGGATGTGGACGGTCACGCCGTCCGCGTCAGCCCCCGGCTCGAACTGGTAGGTCACCCGGAACTTCAGCGGCCCCTGCCGCCAGGAGTCCGGATAGTCGTCCTTGGTGACCTGTCCGGCGCGGTCGTTGATGAGCATCGACCGCTCGAAGTCGAGGAGTTCGGGCTCTCTGCCTTCGACGGTTCGCTTGTGCTTCCACCAGGAGTCGAAGTGCGCCCCGGACACGACGTGTTCGGGCACCCGCTGGTCGTAGAAGTCGTAGAGCGTCTCGTCGTCCACCAGGATGTCGCGGCGGCGGGCGCGGTGCTCCAGCTCCTCGACCTCGGTGAGCAGCTTGCGGTTGTCGGCGAAGAACTTGTGGTGGGTGCGCCAGTCGCCCTCGACCAGCGCGTGGCGGATGAACAGCTCGCGGCTGACCTCCGGGTCGATCCGCCCGTAGTTCACCTTCCGCTGCGCCACGATCGGCACGCCGTACAGCGTGACCTTCTCGTACGCCATCACGGCGGCCTGGTCCTTCTCCCAGTGCGGTTCGCTGTACGTCCGCTTGAGGAGGTGGCCGGCCAGCGGCTCGATCCACTCGGGCTCGATACGGGCGTTGACGCGCGCCCACAGCCGGGAGGTCTCGACCAGCTCGGCGGACATCACGAAGCGCGGGGGCTTCTTGAAGAGCGCCGAGCCGGGGAAGATCGCGAACTTGGCGTTGCGCGCGCCCAGGTACTCGTTCTTGCCCGAGCCGCGCCCGCTCTCGCCGCCGGTCTCCTTCACGTCCTTCATGCCGACGTGCGAGAGCAGTCCGGCGAGCAGCGAGACGTGGACGCTCTGTTCGGGGGCGTCCTCCTCGTTGAGGTGGATGCCCATCTGCTTGGCGACGGTGCGGAGCTGGCTGTAGATGTCCTGCCATTCGCGGATGCGCAGGAAGTTCAGGTACTCCTGCTTGCACATCCGGCGGAAGGCGGACGAGCCGCGCTCCTTCTGCTGCTCGCGCAGATAGCGCCACAGGTTGAGGAAGGCGAGGAAGTCGGAGGTCTCGTCCTTGAAGCGGGCGTGCTGCTGGTCGGCCTGCGCCTGCTTCTCGGAGGGCCGCTCGCGCGGGTCCTGGATGGAGAGCGCGGCGGCGATCACCATGACCTCGCGGGCGCAGCCGTTCTTGTCGGCCTCCAGGACCATCCGGGCGAGCCGGGGGTCGACGGGCAACTGGGCGAGCTTGCGGCCGGTCGGCGTGAGCCGCTTGCGGACGTCCTTCTCGGCCGGGTCCAGCGCGTTCAGTTCCTGGAGGAGCTGCACGCCGTCGCGGATGTTGCGGTGGTCCGGCGGGTCGATGAAGGGGAACTTCTCGATGTCGCCGAGACCGGCCGCGGTCATCTGGAGGATGACGGAGGCGAGGTTCGTGCGGAGGATCTCGGCGTCGGTGAACTCCGGCCGGGACAGGAAGTCGTCCTCGGAGTACAGCCGGATGCAGATGCCGTCGGACGTACGGCCGCAGCGGCCCTTGCGCTGGTTGGCGCTGGCCTGCGAGACCGGCTCGATGGGCAGTCGCTGCACCTTGGTGCGGTGGCTGTAGCGGGAGATGCGCGCGGTGCCCGGGTCGATGACGTACTTGATGCCCGGGACGGTGAGCGAGGTCTCGGCGACGTTGGTCGCCAGAACGATCCTGCGGCCGGTGTGCGGCTGGAAGACGCGGTGCTGCTCGGCGTGCGAGAGCCGGGCGTAGAGCGGCAGCACCTCGGTGAAGCGGTAGTTCTTCTTCTCCAGCGCGTCGGCCGTGTCGCGGATCTCGCGCTCGCCGGAGAGAAAGACGAGGATGTCGCCCTTGCCCTCGGCCTGGAGTTCCTCGACGGCGTCGCAGATCGCGGTGATCTGGTCGCGGTCGGTGTCCTCGGAGTCCTCTTCGAGGAGCGGCCGGTAGCGCACTTCGACGGGGTAGGTCCGGCCGCTCACCTCGACGATCGGGGCGTCCCCGAAGTGCCGGGAGAAGCGCTCGGGGTCGATGGTCGCGGAGGTGATGACGACCTTGAGGTCGGGGCGCTTGGGCAGGAGCTGGGCGAGGTAGCCGAGCAGGAAGTCGATGTTGAGGGACCGCTCGTGCGCCTCGTCGATGATGATCGTGTCGTAGGCGCGCAGCTCGCGGTCGGTCTGGATCTCGGCGAGCAGGATGCCGTCCGTCATCAGCTTGACGAATGTGGCGTCCGGGTTGACCTGGTCGGTGAAGCGGACCTTCCAGCCGACGGCCTCGCCGAGCGGGGTGTCCAGCTCGTCGGCGACCCGCTCGGCGACGGTCCGGGCGGCGATCCGGCGGGGCTGGGTGTGCCCGATCATGCCGCGCACGCCCCGGCCCAGCTCCATGCAGATCTTCGGGATCTGGGTGGTCTTGCCGGAGCCGGTCTCACCGGCCACGATCACGACCTGGTGATCACGGATGGCGTCCGCGATCGCGTCCTTCTTCTGGCTGACCGGGAGCTGCTCGGGGTAGGTGATGGCGGGCACGCGGGCGCGCCGCTCGGCCATCCGGGTCTCGCCCTTGGCGATCTCCGCCTCGATCTCGGCGAAGACGGCGGAGCGGGCCTCGGGCTTGCGGATCTTGCGCGCGCCTTCGAGTCTGCGCCCGAGCCGGTGCGCGTCGCGCAGGGACAGCTCGGCCAGACGGGGGGCGAGATCGCCGAGGGCGGGGGCAGGGTGCGTAGACATACGCGGTCCAGGATCTCACCTCGGCGAAATTCCTGGCGAACGCTTTTGCAGGGCCGGCCGCGCCCGGCGCACGAAGAAGGCCCCGATCCGGGGATCGGGGCCTCTGCTGTGGCTGGGGCCGGGGTCGAACCGGCGACCTATCGCTTTTCAGGCGATCGCTCGTACCAACTGAGCTACCCAGCCACGAGGTTTCCGGGGAAACCTCAGCGGTCCTGACGGGATTTGAACCCGCGGCCTCCACCTTGACAGGGTGGCGAGCACTCCAAACTGCTCCACAGGACCAAGCTGTTGTGTGCGAAACAGGCGAACCAAGTGTCGCACACGGTGTTGCGTGCCCCCAACGGGATTCGAACCCGTGCTACCGCCTTGAAAGGGCGGCGTCCTAGGCCGCTAGACGATGAGGGCTATCGGCCCGCCTGGGCGCTTCGCAGCGCGTCGGGGACGTGAGAAGCATATGGGATGGCGGGAGGTATCGCCAAAACGGTTTACGGAGCCGTCCCGGTGGGGCTCGGGGAGGGGGTCGGCGGGGTGGTCGCGCCGGGTTGGTTCTCCTTCGGCAGATGGCGGCTGACCTCGGCGGTCGTGAGGCCGAGACCGCCCAGCTTGATCTCGTCCCAGGCCTGGAGGTGCCGGGTGTCCCGGTCGAAGTAGAGGACCGAGGCCTCGATCGGGTCCGGGTACTTCCCCTCGACCGCGCGCAGTCCGCTGCCGCCGGTCGAGCCCTCCACGCGCAGCCGGGTGCCGTACTTCATGACCTCCATCTCCTCGTGGTGCAGATGGCCGGAGAGCACGAGCGGCACCTCGCCGTCCGTCCCGCGCGCGGCGGCGGGTTCGTGGACGATCGCGACGTCCGCCGGGGTGCCCGCGGCCCGCTGGTCGCGCAGCGCCGAGGCGAGGCGGGCGCCCGCGAGGTCCTCCGCCGCGTCGCCGCCGGGGGCGACCGCGCGGTCCGGGGTGAACTGCGGGTCGCCGATGCCCGCGAAGCGCAGCCCGGCGACGGAGACGGCCCGGCCGTCGTCCAGGACGTGCACGTTCTTCATGCGTTCCAGGTAGCGCTGGGTCAGGCGCGAGTCGTGGTTGCCGCGCACCCAGACGTACGGCGCGCCCAGGTCGGGGATCGGGTCCAGGAAGCCGTTCTCGGCGGCCGTCCCGTGGTCCATGGTGTCGCCGGAGTCCACGATCACGTTGATCGAGTACTGCTTCACGAGCGAGGCGATGATCTTCCAGCTCGCCGGGTTGAGGTGGATGTCGGAGACGTGCAGGACCCGGATCGTGCTCGGGTCGGGCTCGTAGGCGGGCAGGGTGGACGTCACGTCGTAGAGCTTCGTCACGTTCGTCACCAGGCGCGCCAACTCCTTCTGGTAGACGTCGAACTCGCTGACGATGTTGCGGGCGTTGCCGACCAGCGAGGGCGCGGAGGACAGCAGGCCGGAGTACCTCGGCTCCAGCACCGACTTGGGGTTCCAGGTGGCGAAGGCGGTGGCGCCGGAGGCGGCCAGCAGGGCGAGGGCGAGGCCGCCGGCGGCCAGGGCCCGGCGCGGGCGGCGGTAGACGCACAGGCCGAGCGCGGTGGCGCCGACGACCACGGCTATGCAAGATCGGACGGCCAGGTCGACCGTGCCGGCCTCGACGTCCCGGGCGACCTCGTCCTGGAGGCCGGAGAGCCGTTCCGGATGGTCCACGAGGGCCTGCGCGCGTTCCGGGTCGAGCTGGTCCACGTCCACGTCCAGCCGCAGCGGGGCCTCGTGGCTGCGCAGTTCCAGCGCGCCGAGCGGCGAGACGTTGATCTTGGTGCCGCCGGTGAGGGAGGGGCGCAGGGTCATGGTGGTGTCCATGGGGCCGACGGGCACGCGCACGTTCCCCACGACCAGCAGCCCGAGCCAGCCGCCGAGCAGCACCACACAGAGCAGCCCCAGGGCACGGACGTACGGGTTCGGCCGCGCGGCCAGCTCGGGCACGGCGCGCCCGCGGCGGGCGGGGCGGCGGCGCAGGGTGCGCAGCGACCGGCGGGCGCGGTCGGCGGTGCGGCGGGCGAGGGCGGTTGCGGCGGAGGGGGCGCGGACCATTGGTCGCGTATGCCCAAGGGTGGGGGCGGATATGCGGGGGCCGGTGCGGAGGCCGGTCGTTCCCGGGGGTGCCTGTTCCTGAGGTGGTGGCCGGGGATCGGCGGGCGGTCCTCGGGGGTGGGCACCCGGATGGGGTGTCCGGGCGCTCGGCCGCCGGATCAGGCCGGTCAGCCCCAGCCCAGTTCGTGCAGGCGTTCGTCGTCGATGCCGAAGTGGTGGGCGATCTCGTGGATGACGGTCACCGCGACCTCGTGGACCACCTCGTCCGGGGTCTCGCACATGCGCAGGGTGGGGCCCATGTAGATCGAGATGCGGTCGGGGAGCACCCCGGCGTACCACTCGCCGCGGTCGGTGAGCGGGGTTCCTTCGTAGAGGCCGAGCAGTTCGGGGTCGTCGGCGGGGGGCTCGTCCTCCACGAACACGGCGACGTTGTCCATCACCCGGGTCAGCTCGGGCGGGATCTTGTCGAGGGCCTGGCTCACCAGCTCTTCGAAGGTTTCGCGCGTCATCTCCAGCACAGGGCCATTGTCGGGGACGGGGCGGCCGAAGGCTTGGGGTCCGGAGGGTCGAATCGGGGTCGAGCCGGGGTCGAATCGGGGCCGAATCGGGGGCGAGTCGGAGTCGAACCGGGGTCGAGTCGGAGTCGCACCGGGCTTGACCGGGCGGGGTGGGTGCGGCGTGTGCCGGGATGTGTCGGCGTGCGTCGGGATGTGTCGGCGTGTGTCGGACTGGGCCCGCCCCGGTTCGCGGTGGCCGTCGGGCGGACCGCGCCCCGACCCCGTATGACACCCCGTCAGCGGCGGAAAACGCCTCCCGGGCCAGTCGCCGGGCCCGGTCGGGTGCCGGGACGCGTGTCCTCTTGCGGGCGGCGGGAGTTGGGCAGGGGGAACTCCCGTTCCTTCCCCGCGCTCCCGGCTCGCCCGAGCGGGGGACGCCCCCTACGGAGGTGGCCGCCCGTGCGCGCCTTGTACGTACCCGTCCGTCTGGCCGCCACGGTCATGGCCGTCGCAGCCGCCGCAGGCTGCATGAGCGTGGGCAACGACGGGGACGACCGGCCGGGCCCCTCGCACTCGGCGGGGCGGCGGGCCGGCGAGGCGCCGGACGGCGGGACCTCGATGGGCGGCGGCGCGATCGGGTCGCACGGCGGGAAGGGCGGCAAGGACGGCAAGGAGTCGCCGGAGCCGGGCGAGTCGGAGTCGGACGACGCCTCGCCCTCGGCCTCCGCGTCGAAGGGCGGCAAGCCCTCCGCGAAGGCGACGGACAAGGGCGGCGGCGGCCCGTCCGCGGACCCCGTGCAGCCGGGTGAGCCGGCGCCCACGCGGACGACGGCGGAACCCACGCCCGAACCGCCGTCCGAGCCGACGCCCCCGCCGTCCGATCCGGACTCCGCCGAGCCCTCGTCGTCGGCGCACGAGCAGCCGGCGACGCAGCTCGTGCAGCGGGAGCCGGCACCCGAGGCCGGCGCACCCGTCTAGACCGGGTGGATCCTGCCCCGTCGAAGGGGCGCTGACCTGGGCGTATGGGGTCGAGTTTGCCTTCAGGGGTGGAGGGTGCGTATGGTGGTAGATCGTTTGATCCCATTTGCCCGGCGCCGCCAAAGAGAGCGCCGCGTGGCGCGTACTCTCCCTTGCCGTGGCCGGACCGCATAGAGGCGGTCGATTGCGACTTCACGGAGTTTGGGCGCGTGCCGAAGAACTCCGGAAGGTTCGCATTTCGCATGTCTGTTTCCAGTACTGATCACGTCGTCGTGCCCGAGAACGACCAGAACGACACCGTGACCGAGATCGTCGAGGCCGTCGAGACCACCGAGTCCGCCGCCCCCGAGATCACCTTCGAGTCCCTCGGCCTGCCCGAGGGTGTCGTCCGCAAGCTCGCGCAGAACGGCGTGACCACCCCCTTCCCGATCCAGGCCGCGACCATCCCGGACGCCCTGGCCGGCAAGGACATCCTCGGCCGTGGCCGCACCGGCTCCGGCAAGACCCTCTCCTTCGGTCTGCCGACCCTGGCGCAGCTCGCCGGCGGCCACACCGAGAAGAAGAAGCCGCGCGCCGTCATCCTCACGCCGACCCGTGAGCTGGCCATGCAGGTCGCCGACGCGCTGCAGCCCTACGGTGACGTCCTCGGCCTGAAGATGAAGGTCGTCTGCGGCGGTACGTCGATGGGCAACCAGATCTACGCCCTGGAGCGCGGCGTCGACGTCCTCGTCGCCACCCCGGGCCGGCTGCGCGACATCATCAACCGCGGCGCCTGCTCGCTGGAGAACACCCAGATCGCCGTCCTCGACGAGGCCGACCAGATGTCGGACCTGGGCTTCCTGCCCGAGGTCACCGAGCTGCTCGACCAGATCCCGGCCGGCGGCCAGCGCATGCTGTTCTCCGCCACGATGGAGAACGAGATCTCCACGCTGGTCAAGCGCTACCTGACCAACCCGGTCACGCACGAGGTCGACAGCGCCCAGGGCAACGTCACGACGATGTCGCACCACATCCTCATCGTGAAGCCCAAGGACAAGGCGCCGGTCACCGCCGCGATCGCCTCCCGCAAGGGCCGCACGATCATCTTCGTCCGCACCCAGCTCGGCGCCGACCGCATCGCGGAGCAGCTCCGCGACGCCGGTGTGAAGGCCGACGCGCTGCACGGCGGTATGACGCAGGGCGCCCGCACCCGGACGCTCGCCGACTTCAAGGACGGTTACGTCAACGCGCTCGTCGCGACCGACGTCGCCGCCCGCGGTATCCACGTCGACGGCATCGACCTGGTCCTCAACGTGGACCCGGCCGGCGACCACAAGGACTACCTGCACCGCTCCGGCCGTACGGCCCGCGCCGGCCGCTCCGGCACCGTCGTGTCGCTGTCGCTGCCGCACCAGCGCCGGCAGATCTTCCGGCTGATGGAGGACGCGGGCGTCGACGCCGCGCGTCACATCATCAACTCCGGTACGGCCTTCGAGCCCGAGGTCGCCGAGATCACCGGCGCCCGCTCGATGACCGAGGTCCAGGCCCAGTCCGCGGGCGACGCCGCCCAGCAGGCCGAGCGTGAGGTCACCCAGCTCACCAAGGAGCTGGAGCGCGCGCAGCGCCGCGCCGCCGAGCTGCGCGGCGAGGCCGACCGGCTGGTCGCCCGTGCCGCCCGCGAGCGCGGCGAGGACCCGGAGGTGGCCGTCGCCGCCGCCGAGGCCGCCGAGCAGGCCGTCGTCGCCGAGGCCCCGGCCGCCGAGTCCGTGACCGCCGAGGCTCCGGCCGAGCGTCCCGCGTACGAGCCGCGGCAGCGCCGTGACGAGCGGGGCAACTACGAGCGCCGCGACAACGACCGTGGCGGTTTCCGCCGGGACGACAACCGTGGTGGCGGCTTCAACCGCGACGACCGCGGTGGCCGTTCCTTCGAGCGTCGTGACGACAGCCGTGGTGGCGGTGACCGCGGCGGGTTCCGTCGCGACAACGACCGTGGTGGCTTCCGTCGCGACGACAACCGTGGCGGTGGCTTTAACCGTGACGACCGTGGCGGCCGTTCCTTCGAGCGTCGTGACGACAACCGGGGTGGCGGCTTCCGCCGTGACAACGACCGCCGGGACGACAACCGTGGCGGTGGCTTCAACCGCGATGACCGTGGCGGCCGTTCTTTCGAGCGCCGTGACGACAACCGGGGTGGCGGCTTCCGCCGTGACAACGACCGTGGTGGCTTCCGCCGGGACGACAACCGTGGTGGCGGCTTCAACCGCGATGACCGTGGCGGCCGTTCCTTCGAGCGCCGTGACGAGCGTGGCGGCCACCGGGGCAGCGACCGTCCCTTCAACCGCGACCGCCAGGGCGACCGCCCCTCGGGCGGCGGCTTCCGCTCCGGCCACGACCGTCCGACCGGCCGCCGTGACGACCACCGCACGACCGGCACCGGCACCGGAACGGGTTCGTTCCGCCGCGACGACAAGCCGCGCTGGAAGCGCAACGGCTGAGCTGACGCCGGAGGCCGGCGCTGACGTCCTGCACGGAAGCCCGGCACCGGCGGCCGGTACCCAAGTCCGGTACCGACGCCGATGACACGAAGGGCCCGTACGACTCCGGTCGTACGGGCCCTTCGGCGTACGGGCCGCTCGTCGTGACGCCCCGCTCGTCGTGACGCTCGGCGTGATCCCCCGCTCCGCGTGACGCCCCGCTCGGCGTGATCCCCTGCTCCGCGTGATGCCCCGCTCGGCGTGATGTCCAGGCCGCCGTGGCCCCCCGACCGGCGGAGGGCCGTTTCCGGCCAACTTGGTGTCCCGCGCCGCGCATGTCGCGCCTCCGGCGCGGGAATCGCTGGGGGCATGACAAATGACGCGAGGGGCAGTGGGCTGTCGGACGAGGAACGGCTTGCCCAGCTCGGCTACACGCAGGTGCTCGCCCGCCGTATGTCGGCGTTCTCGAACTACGCGGTCTCCTTCACGATCATCTCGGTCCTGTCGGGCTGTCTGACGCTGTATCTGTTCGGCATGAACACCGGCGGGCCCGCCGTGATCACCTGGGGGTGGGTCGCGGTCGGTCTGATGACGCTGTTCGTCGGACTGGCCATGGCCGAGATCTGTTCGGCCTATCCGACCTCCGCCGGACTGTACTTCTGGGCCCACCGGCTCGCCCCGGCGCGCAGCGCGGCGGCCTGGGCGTGGTTCACGGGCTGGTTCAACGTCCTCGGCCAGGTCGCCGTGACCGCCGGCATCGACTTCGGCGCCGCGTCCTTCCTCGGCGCCTACCTGAACCTCCAGTTCGACTTCGAGGTGACTCCGGGCCGTACGGTTCTGCTGTTCGCCGCGATCCTGATCCTGCACGGGCTGCTCAACACGTTCGGCGTGGGCATCGTCGCCCTGCTCAACAGCATCAGCGTGTGGTGGCACGTGATCGGGGTCGCCGTCATCGTCGGCGCGCTGACCTTCGTACCGGACCAGCACCAGTCGGCGGACTTCGTGTTCACCGAGTTCGTCAACAACACGGGCTGGGGCAGCGGGGTCTACGTCGTCCTCATCGGACTGCTCATGGCCCAGTACACGTTCACCGGGTACGACGCCTCCGCCCACATGACGGAGGAGACCCACGACGCGTCCACGGCCGGCCCGAAGGGCATCGTCCGCTCCATCTGGACCTCCTGGATCGCCGGCTTCGTCCTGCTCCTCGGCTTCACCTTCGCCATCCAGTCGTACGACAAGGAGCTGAACTCGGCGACCGGCGCGCCCCCGGCGCAGATCCTGCTCGACGCGGTCGGCGCGACCTCCGGGAAGCTGCTGCTGCTGGTCGTGATCGGCGCGCAGCTCTTCTGCGGGATGGCCTCGGTGACGGCCAACAGCCGTATGATCTACGCCTTTTCGCGGGACGGCGCGCTGCCCTTCTCCAACGTCTGGCACACGGTCAACCCGCGGACGCGCACGCCCGTCGCGGCGGTCTGGCTGGCCGCGCTCGGCGCGCTCGTGCTCGGCCTGCCGTACCTGATCAACTACACGGCCTACGCGGCCGTGACGTCGATCGCGGTCATCGGCCTCTATGTCGCCTACGTCATCCCGACGTTCCTGCGTGTGCGCAAGGGCGAGGACTTCCAGCGCGGGCCCTGGCACCTGGGGCGGTGGTCGCGGCTGATCGGCGTGATCGCGGTGGGCTGGGTGGTCGTCATCACGATCCTGTTCATGCTGCCGCAGGTGTCCCCGGTCACCTGGGAGACGTTCAACTACGCGCCGATCGCGGTCCTCGTCGTCCTCGGCTTCGCCGCGACCTGGTGGCTGGCGTCGGCCCGCCACTGGTTCCTGAACCCGAGCCACGAACGCAACATCGCCCGCGAGGCGGCGCGCAGGGGTGCGCCCGAACCGGTCGATCCCTGACGTTGTACGCGTCCGGCGCGGCCGGGTCACCGATACCCGATCGGAGTCCCGGCCGCGTCCGGCTATGCTCGGGGATGCGCCGGCACGGTCCGGTGCACCGCACCGCCGTGAGCGGGCGCGGGGACCCTTAGCTCAATTGGCAGAGCAGTGGACTTTTAATCCATTGGTTGTGGGTTCGAGTCCCACAGGGTCTACGGAAGGGCCCCCAGCTCAGAGGCGATCTGAGCTGGGGGCCCTACTCGTTTCGTGGTGTCTCATGCCGTCCTGCTGGCCCGCTGCTGGCCCGAAGGGCAAGCGGACATGAGCGAGGGCGGCCACCCGGTGGGTGACCGCCCTGCTCTGCCTCCGCGTCCTCTCCGGGGTCGAGGTGGCCCCAACGCATCGGCAGCTTGATGGCGAGTGATCGCGTGATGCCCGGGCAGGTGCATGATCACGCAATGCCGAACCTGTTGGGCAGACTTTTTGATCTTACCGTCCGACGGTGTCTCAGTGCCCGACGGACCGAACGAAGACGACGAGTGGATCGCCACGCGTCGCCACGCGATCGGCGCCCGCATCCGCGAGGAACGGCTCCGTCAGAACCGCACCCAGGAGTGGCTACACCTGGAGGCCGGTATCAACCGGTGGACGCTCCAGCGGATCGAGGCCGGCGAAGACTCCCGCATCTCGACGCTGCTGCGCATCGCCCGCGTCCTTGACGTCGACCTGGCCGACCTCGTTCGTTGAACGGCCGCCCCTGCGGGGGCAGGGGCGGCCAACCCGGGCCCGGCACACCGCCGCGCCGGGACCGGGAGTCTCACCTCTGCCGGGTGCCGCGGCCCTGCTGCACGGTCGGCTGGTCCGCCCGCCGGCACCCGTCCCGGTGCACGGGGACCGTGACCGGCGGGCCGGACGCCCTGTCCACGCCGCGCGTCTCGGCCGGCTCGCCCTGCCGGATTGGCTGATCGCAGCGCGCGCACATCATCGGCGTCCGCCCTTCCCGGCCGGGCGGCGCCCGAGGCCGCCGCCGTGACACGAGCAGCCGCATCGGATCGTCATCAGGGGCGCCTCCCACGCGGGTGCGCCCGGGCGCCGCACGTCTCCGGGTCCGTCACACATCGCGTGCTCGGCGAGCCGGCACTCGGGGGTCTTCTCGGCCGCCTTCACGACAGCTCCGACAGCGGGACGAGGCCGCGCTGTTCCCGGCAGGGGGCGCACGCGTACAGGGCGACGGGCGGCGCACTGTTCCGCTCGATCGCGTCGACCAGGACCGCAGTCTCCGAAGGGCCCTTGTGCCAGTCACACCAGCGAGCCCGATCCCGGGGGGTGGTCGCCGAGTCGTCGGTCTGCGTATCGTCGGCCATGTCGACTCCTGTTAGTCGTCCAAGCCCGGGGCCGTTCGCGCGGTCGCCGGGGTTCACGACCACCCTTCGCCCCGGCGCACGCCTTGCCATCCCACCGACGGGTATCCCCCTGATGGGTAGGGCCGCCGGTGCCGCCTCGATCGGGGGATCCTGTGCCGGTGATCCAGCCGCCAACAGCCCTGCCATCTGCCGTCCTTGAGACGGCTCAGATGCGGCACGCGCTCGCCGCCCACGACTTCGGGACGGTCTTCCGGCTGGCCCGCGAAGAGGCGGGGATCAGCTATCAGCGGATTGCTGCCGAGTGCGGGATCAAGCCCGAACGGGTCGGCTCCCTCGCGCGCGGCCGGGGCCGGGTCGAGAGCTACGAGAAGATCGCGACCATCGCAGACGCGCTCCGCGTGCCCGGGCACATGGTCGGCCTCGCGCCCCGCCCCTGGGAAGCCGCCACCGACACGGCCGTCGTCCCCCGCCGCGGCGTGCTCCAGGCGGCGGGCGCCGTCGGTCTCGCGGCCAGCCTGCCCGACATCCTGGCCCCGGCCGGTCCACGGCGGATCGGGCCCGAAGCCATCGCCCACCTTCGCGAGCGCACCGCGCGGCTCCGGCGCCTCGATGACATCCTCGGCGGCGGCGACACGTACCGGGTGTACAGCGCCGAGTACCAGGCGACGAAAGGGATCCTGCGGACCGGTACCTACAGCGACGCCGTCCTCCGCGAGCTGCTTGCCCTGCTGGCCGAGCAAGCGCAGCAGGCGGGATGGGCGGCATTCGACGGCGGCCGGGAGCGGGAGGCCGTAGCCCTGTACCGCGAGAGCCGGTCCACCGCCGAGGAGGCGGGCGCCGGCGACCTGGCCCGCAACGCCCTGGCGTTCCTGGCGTACCAGGCGGGCCCTACCGACGCGCAGGCGGCGGCGACGATAGCGGCACACTCCTGCGAGGCCATCACCGAGCAGACGCCGGCCACAGTCCGGGCCCTGCTCTGGGAGCGGTACGCGTGGGCGCTGGCCGTCGCCGGGGACGCCTCCGGTACGGACCAGGCTCTGCACACTGCGGGCGCGGCCCTCGACTCGGCGGACGCGGACGAGCCGCAACCGGACTGGTCGGCATGGGTCGGGCGGGCAGAGCTGGACATCATGGCGGGCCGTTGCTGGACGGAACTCCGTCGGCCGCTCCGCGCGGTGCCGCACCTCACCCGCGGCCTCTCCGGGTTCGATGACGCGCATGCCCGGGACAAGGCCCTGTATCTGACCTGGCTTGCCGAGGCGTATGCGACGGCGGGCGAGGTCGAGGAGGCCGTCGCGGTGGCCGCCCGTGCTGTCGACCTGGCCGACGGGGTGGCGTCGGCCAGGCCCCGTCGCCGCATCGAGCACGTGGTGTCCCGCCTCGCCCTCGACCACGGGTCCGTGCCCGCGGTCGCCGAACTTGTCGGGCGCACGGCCTAGTCGGCGAGCGTCCGCTCGATCCACGCCAGGTAGGGAACCGTGCCGGTCTCGATCGCGGTGGCGACGACCTCCGGGTTATCCCACGGGTGATGCGCGAGCAGGTGCGCCTCCAGTTTCGGGTACCGGGCGTCGGTCGTTTTGAGGAGCAGCTGGTACTCCTCGCCGGTGCCGAACTCTCCGACATGCCAGAACACGCTGGTGACGGGGCCTACGATCTGGGCGCCCGCTGCGAGGCGGGCGCGGACAGCGGACTCGGCTAGGGCGACGGCCTGGTCGCGGGTGGCGGTGGCGGTGGACACGGTCAGGAAGTTAGCCATCCCGCCAGGCTACAGATCTGGCGTAGCCCACCGCTGGACGCACGAAAGCGCCCCCGCCCTCCCGAAGGAGAGCGGGGGCCGCGTGGCTAGTCGATGGAGTACGGGACCAGCTCCCGAGGGATCTCCTCGGGCACCTCTTTGGCGGCGGCCAGGCGCCGGTTCGCCCGTCGGATGATCCGCATCGCCATGCGCAGCAGGCGCTCCAGGTAGCTCACCTTCTCCTTCTGCTGCTCAACGATCGCCGTGAGGTGGTCCACCTTCTCTTCGAGGACAGAGAACCTTCTCCAGATCTCTGGCGAGACCTTCAGCTCTCCCTCGTCCGGCTCGTCCGCCGGCCTTTCCAGCGCGGGCCGCTCCTGTACAGGCCGGTCTCGTGGTGTGGAGATCCGCGCCACCAGAACGGACCCGACCAGGCCGAGCACGGCGATGATGACTGTCGTGATCGAGCCCTCAGCGCCCATGCGACCGCCCCCTCGAAAGCACGGCGACGACCGTCACGAGGAACACGAGGGCGGCGTAGACGGGTACGGCCGCCCATGCCACCTCGTAGTCCCCGGTGAGCGCCGTCGCGGTGAAGCTGAGCGCCCAGTAGGCGGGCGGCAGGGAGACCGCAGCGAACCCCCAGGTATCCCGCCCCGGACGCAACGCCCCGGCGACGATGCCGAGGACGCCGCAGCCGATCCACACCCCGCCCCACGCCTCGATGCACATGATGCGGATCAGCGGCGCAGTCCCGGAAATAACGGCGGTCCGGGTGGTCAGGATCAGCCCGAGCCCGTAGACGCTCCACAGGATGCCGAGCCCTGCGAGCGTGACGCCGCGCCATTCCAGATGGCGCCACACCCGGAGCAGCGCGGCCCGCATCAGACGCCCTTGGCCAGCGAGGCGCTGTTCTTCGTGCCGAACGCGCGGGCGATCATGCCCTTGAGGAGCGTTCCGGCCGCGGCGATTCCGGCCGCGCCCATCGTCTGCCAGAAGCTCGCGTGGAACATGTCGGCCGGGCCAGCGGCTACCGCGACGCCACCGGCGGCGACGACCGCCGTGGAGAGGACGCGCTCGGCGAGGTCTCGGCCGTAGGTCGTCGCGGTCTTGACGACGGTCTCGACGTCGCCGGGCAGGGTGTAGTCGGACATGGTGATTCCCTTCAGACGGGCTGCGCGAGCGAGCGGCAGCCGATGACGGTCCCGGTGGAGTTGCGGACCTCGCGGTAGGGGACGAGCAGGTCGTTCCGCCGGTCCGCGAGGGCGAGGGCGACGACGAGAGAGACGATGTACTGGTAGCCGTCCCGCTTCGGCGGGAGGTTCTGGGCGTGCCCGAACTCGACCAGCACGGGCCACATGCCGCTGCTCACTTCGAACATGGCCAGCCGCGCGGGTGTCGTCTCGGGAGGGATGACCTCACGCAGGTACGGTTCGAGGTCATCGCTGCCGTCCTCACGCTCGCTCGCGTAGAGGCGGATCGGATGCGGCGTCAGGTTGAGGATCATGCGTCTACCTCAGACGTTGGGGACCTTGAGCACGGACCACGACTTCGGGCCGGGCGGCCACGTGGCGGCGGCGCCCGTGTAACCGAGCGACCGCTGGAACGCCTCGTAGGCGTTGACATCGGCCTGCCCGAGCTTCGGGCCGGGGCCGACCGCGTAGTAGCGGCCGAAGCCGCGGGCAACGAGCCGCTTGCCCATCGCAGTGAAGATCGGCGAGGACTTCCCGAGGGCGGCCTTGCCCTTGCTCAGGAAGAACACGCTGCCGGGGAACGGCTCGTAGACGGGCTTCGACGGTGCGGGCGCCCCGGGGCCCGGTTCGGTGCCGGCCGGGCGAGGTGCTCCCTTTCCCACCCACGCGTACAGCGGGCCGCCGGGGCACTCGGTGGCGTAGCCGTCGCGGTGGCCCTTGATCTCGGTTCCGGCGCCGTGCGCGCGCAGCAGCTCGATGCCGTCGCGGATCGCGCCGAGCATCTCGTCCGTCGGCTCGGTCAGGCCCTTGTCGCCGACCAGGCCGACGATGGCGTAGTGCGCCTGGTTGAGCGGCTGGTTGCCGTTCGCGCCGGTGCGGTGCCCGAGCCCGCGGCCTTCCAGCAGGTAGCCGTGCGGGCAGGCCCCGTAGTTGTAGGCGATGTCCGAGTAGCCCTCCTTCACGTTGGCCAGGTGGCTCTTGCGGATGGCTTTCCACTCGGCGATGCACGCCGCGTGGTCGGTGAGGAGGCTGGTCGAGACCGTGGTGCCCTCGTAGTGGATTTTCGTGCCCTTGGTCGAGGCCTGCACCGGGGCGGCCGTGGCAGGCCAGCCGAGGGCCGTGCGGGTGACCAGCTTCATCGTGTGTGCTCCTTGGCCACGGCCTGGTCGCCGGCCACGTGGTCGGCGATGGAGGCGGCGCCGGCGATCCAGCCGCCCTGGACGGTCTCGCCGAGGTCCTCCCAGGCGAGCATCGGGCGGCCGTCGTGGGTCCGTCCGCCGACGGCCTCGCTGTAGGCGAGGTAGTTGAGCTGTCCGAGTTCGCTCGGGGAGTGCGGTGCCATGGGTCCTCCAGGCATGAGAAAGGCCCCGGCCATCTGGCGCGGGGCGGACGGTGTGGGGGGGTGGGTCAGGAGACGAGGGGTTCCTCGGTCTCCGGTGGCGGCGGGGCGTCCTCGGCGGGTGTCTCGCCGGAGGGGGAGGGGAGGTCCGTCGGTGCGGCCACGGGCATCAGGGGCCCGGTGGGGAACGGCTCGACGGGGGGCCGGCCGTCGGTGGGAGTGGACATCGGCGCTCCGTCAGCTCTGGAGTTGGTAGGCGGAGTACAGCGAGGCTCGCAGGGCGCCCGTGCCGCTGGTGCGGCGGCCCTGGACGGCGATGTCGACCTGCTGCATGTGGTCGTAGCTGTCGAGGGAGTACGGGCCGAGGGTGACGAAGCCGACGCTGAACGACACGTTGCTGCTGGCGCGGACGGTGCCGCCCACGGTCAGCTCGATGGTGCCGACGGCACCGGAGGTGTCCATGGACACCTGCATGACGATGACGATCCGCGGCAGCTGTTTGTAGAACCTGCCCTGCCACAGCTTCGTTGTGGTGGTTCCGGAGGTGCGGGGCCAGTAGTCCCAACTGCCCTCGTAGGCTGGGCCGATGGGCACGGGAAGGTACGGGCGGGCGAGGCCTGCGCCCGAGTTGGTGTCCTCGGCGAGGATGGTGTTCGCGCTGCGGTCGTAGAAACTCCAGGCCTGCGTCTCGAAACCGCTTGGCGGGTACGAGTAGCAGCCCATGAAGATCGAGCCGTCCTCGCGGCGGAGCTGCACGGCCTGCTGCGGTGTGCCGTCGCCGTGGTTCCAGGACGTGTCGCCGATTTTGCCGATGTCGACCATGCGGACCTTGCCGGGGGTGTCCATCGCCAGCCTGCCGCCGTTGACGACGCGGAGCCCGCCGGCGCCGACGGAGGCGTTCTCCAGGCGGCGCGCGGCCCGCAGTTCGCGTACCTGCCGCTTCAGTTCGGCGATGTCGCGGGCCATCTGCTGGGGGCCGCCGGGGATCTGGTCGCCGGGGGTGGGCATCGGTCAGTCCTCCTGTACGAGGATCGGGCGGACGCGGTCGGCGCCCGGTTCCAGTTCCCACGACCAGGCGCGGGCGATGACCTCGGTCCCGGCCGGGTGCCGGGGCGAGGAGTCGATGACGATGCGGACGCTGTCGCCGATGCCCCAGTCCCGGCCGAGCCGCGGAGCCTGCGAGGCCACCGCCTCGACCGTCCACACCTGGGAGCCGGTCTTCATGAGCGCGAGCGCCTGGGTGGCGTGCCCGGTGAGCTGGTTGGGGTCGGTGACGCCGGATGCCGGGGTGAACCGGTACACGTAGCGGGGCCAGCCGGCCGCCTCCAGGTCGGTGGCGATCTGCGACTGGCTGGACAGGCGGGCGGCGCCCTCGCCCTCGCCGCGGGCGCAGGTGACGGTGGCGCCCTTGCCGGTCTCGTAGGACTCGCCGAGCGTGTACGAGCTGATGCAGCCGGGGAAGTCGAACACGGCCTCGGGCTGGGGAGCCTGGGTGCCGATGGCCGGCCGGACACGGACGGGGAGCACGAACCCGGTGTGCGCGGCGTCCGACCAGGCCACGTCGACGGTCCACTCGGGCCCCCCGTCGAGGCCCATCACCTCCTGGAGGGCGGACAGGCACGTCCGGTCGTCGCCGTCGAGGGCCGCGTAGTCCATGAGGACGCCGGTGCTGGGGGCGTCCATCACGAACGGGGGCCCCTGGGACAGCGGGGAGGTCATCAGCGAGGTGATGACGGCGGCCTGGTCCTGCTGGATCTGGGACTGGTCCCCGGTGTACCGGCGGTCGAGGTATGCCTCCGGTGTGGCGGCGCCGAGCTGCGCGGTCCACGCGGAGCCCGCGTCCCGGGTCAGCGTCGTCCCGGCCCAGACGGGCAGGTCGGTGAGCTTGTCGACGCCGACCAGGAGGCTGCGGCCCGGGTCGGTCGCGGCGATCCAGTCGCGGCCGGCGCCTGCCAGGCTCAGTTCGAACGTGGTCGAGGTCGCCGTGCCGAGCCGTTTGGACAGGGGCCCGGTGGGCTTGAGGGCGGGCAGGTCTTCGATGATCTGCCCGCTCTTCAGGTCACAGCCGTACCAGGCGAGTTCGACGGGCCGGGCGGTATCCGGCTGGCCGAGGGCGGCGAAGGTCTCGATGCTCACGACAGCGGATACCTGATGCCCTTGAGGGCGAACCAGGTGGTCTCGGTGACGCCGGCGGTGGCGCCGACGAGCGCGATCGTGCCGTCCTGGTTGAAGTCGATCTTGACCGAGTGGACGACTGAGGCGTCACCGGCCGCGATCGAGGTGGCATTCCTCGCGATGACGAACGACGCGCGAGCAGTAGGCCGGAACGCTGCCCCCAGCGCAGCGTTCAGGATGTTCGCCACCTGGGAGCCCGCGGTGCGCTGTGCGGCGCCGTCCCACTCCATGTAGTCGGTGCCCCGGTCGTTGTATTTCCGGTACCGGACCGGCCCGTTCAGGTTGCCGTTGGTGGTCAGGTCACCGGTCGTATAGTTCGCCGCCAGGGTGGGCGTGGTCCAGCCGACCGTCTCCACTTTCGCCATCGTCTCCCAGGCGGAGCCGTTCCAGCGGCGGAGGTTGGTCTGGTCGTCGTAGAACTGGCCGACGTAGGGCGAGGGCGGGGCGCTCGACTGAAGCGGCAGGATGCCGCCGGCGGCAACGGTGTACGGCCGGACGGCGTTGGACACGGTGGGCGATCCGCCGCCGGACGCGGGCACGCTGATCGTGGCGAGCGGCATGTAGATGACCGTGCCGACAGGGACCGGGGCGGCCGGGGTCGAGGACGGAGTGCCCGCGAGGTAGACGACATCCGCCTGGTTCAGGCCGGATCCGTCCACGCTGTTGCACCAGACCCGCAGATAGACGAGGTCGATGCGGGGCAGCGTGGCGTGGGCCGCGGTGAGGGTGAGCGTGCTGATGGACGTCATGGACGCCCGGAAGAGACCCTCCCCCGCGTAGTAGACCAGGGCGATGCCGGACCCGACGGAGATCGTGCTGCCGGAGAGCGTGACGTTCAGTCCGCCGGATCCCGGGACCACACCCGACCTGGCCCCCAACGCGTTTCCGTTGTGCATGGTCAGGATGGAGTCGCCGCGCCGCAGGTAGTACCCGCTGACGCCGACACCGTCGATCCATGTGGGGTTGACCGCTACCACTGCGGCCCTCCTTTCAGATCCATGCGGAGCGCCAGAGGGCCGTCAGCGTCGCGCTGGAGTTGTAGTACAGGGCGTCGAACCGGACCGAGATCTGCGAGTTGGCGGGGATGATCGGCCAGCCGGTCGGGGTGGCCATGAAGCGCCGGCGGGACACGTCGCCGTTGAGGATCACGCTGTGCGCGTCGGTGTTGATGACGAGCTGCTCGCCGACGCCGAGGGACTGCGAGTAGGTCAGGAAACGCGTCGAGCCGTCGGGCATCTGGGCGAGGATCTTGGGGCTGTCCACGGGCCCATTGATGACGAAGACGGGCCGGGTCTCGAACGAGCCGACGTTCTCCGCGTCGATGACGCCGGACACGCTGGTCGAGACGATGGTGACGGGCGGGGTGACCGGCGGCGTGAGACCGCCCGTCGTGACCGGCAGTTTGGCGGTGTCGCTCTGGAGATCGACCCCGTACCGGCGCGGGTCGGGGGCCGTGACCATCAGCGAGTACGAGGCGACCCGGTCGGTGATGTACTTCATGACGAGCTTGCCGGACCGCCTGACGAGCGCCTGTTTCGGCGTGGACTCCCACACCACCATCAGGGTGTCGGTGAGCGCGACGGCGGACCGCAGCCGTTCCATCGCGTCATCGAGCGTGGCCCGGTCCGGGGTCTCGATGACCCCGGAGGCCGTCATGGGACGCTCGCCGAGGTAGACCGGGCTGGCCCACGCTCCGTGGTCCGCCTCGCGCTGCTGCATCTCGCTGCGGACCTCGGGCGAGTCCCAGCCGTCCAGGTCCATCAGGCGCCAGGCGACGCCCGAGGTGTCCACGCTGCCGAGCGGGACCGGGCCGAGGTCGACCCTGAGCCCGCCCAGGTCCTGCCCCGCTACGTAGCTCACGCGCTGCCCCCCTTTCCTGTGTCAGCCGATCAGGGACATGTGCCGGGCGACGTCCATGGCCTGCTCCGCGCTCGACTGCTTCGCGCCGTTCAGGTGGACCTCGTAGTGGTTGGTCACCGACCCGCCCCCGGCGGACGGCGCCGCGTAGCTGCGCCCGTATCGGGCGGCCGGGGTGAGCTGGTAGCCCATCGCCGCGGCCGTCTTGGCGAGCAGGGCCCGCGAGCGGCTCGTCCCGTCGTGTGGGATCCACGACTCGGGTACGCCGGCCTCGCCGCCGAGGACGAGCGCGGGCCGGCTCAGGATGCCGCCCCGCGCCATCGCGACCGGCCCGCCCTGCCCGGACCACTGCGCCAGGAACGCGGACTTGTACGCGGCGGGCAGGGCGTTGATCTGCGCCATCATCCGGGGCACGAGGGCCTTGATGGTGGCGGTGTCCAGCCCGGCGGCGATCAGGTCCGCGTACCCGCGCCCGGGTGCCGAGCGCAGCGTCGACAGCAGGACCAGGCTGTTCGCCAGGTCCTCGCCGGTGAGCGCCTTCTGAGCGCCCTTCACGGCCTTGTCCGCGCTGGCCGCGTCCTTGGTCGAGCCGGCCGCCTGGTGCGCGAGCGTCATGGCGCTGGAGTCGCCCTGCGCGGCGAGCGCCTGGGCCAGGTCACCGAACCCCTGCGCGGCCAGCTTCTGGAGGTCGGCCGCGAACTGCTGGGACTCCTTGGTCGAGCCGCTGAGCTGCTTGGTGAAGTCCGCCAGCGTCGCCTTCGCGAGGTCGCCGGTCTTCTCCAATTTCGCGACGATGGACTTGAACTGCTTGTCGCTGGCGCCGGCGAGCGCGTTGACGAGGGCGTAGCCCTCCTCGCCCATGCCCTCCAGCATCGCTTGCAGCTCTTTGCCGCCGCGCTGGCCCACCTTGGCCAGGCTCTTGCGCCACTTCTCGGTGGCGGCCACGCTCTCGTTGAGCTGGGTCTCGTAGGCCTTCAGGCTGAAGGTCTTCGGGGCCTTCGCTCCCTTCTTCAGGCCCAGCTCCTTGTCGGCCGCGTAGACGTCCGCCCGCTCCTTCTTCACGGTCGAGTCCGCGGACTTCTTCGCCTTCTTCGCCTTGTCGACGCGCTCCTCGGCGGCCCGGAGCTGAGCGGCCGTGTGGTGGCCGTGCCGCACCTTGGAGAGGTTCTTCTCGGCGGCCTTCAGGTTGTCGGCGGCCTTCTTCTGGTCCTTGAGCGCCCGGTTGAGGTCGTCCCAGGCCTTCTTCAGGTCCTCGATCTCGCCGTCGTACCGCCGCTTCGCGTCCGACGGCCCGCCGAGGACCGCGGCCCCGGTCGGCGTGTACGTGAAGCCGTCGATGCCGCCGTTGGCGAACCACTGGACGTTGCCGCCGAGCCGCTTGACGGTCTCCGCGGCGATCTGCCGGGAGCGGGGCCGCTTGCCGGGCGCGAGCGGAATGTAGGCCTCGTCCCCGGCCTCGTCCTCCGCCCAGACGCGCCAGGATCCCTTCTTGGCGATCTGCGCTACGTGGTTCTCCCGCAGGCCGCCGTCGGCGTAGAAGGAGAGCAGGCCTCCGCGGGCGTTCTTGGTGATGCCCGGGATGCTCGGCCCTCGCTGGACCTTCTTGTAGTACTCGGTCGTGTAGACGCCGATGCCGACGGTCTTGCCCGACACGTTGTTGATGGCACCCTGGATGATGGACAGCGAGTCCTTGGGGGCCTTGGTCGGGATGGTGATGGTGACCTGCTTGCCCTTGGTGTTCTTGATCTTGAACCCGAGGTCTTCGAGCCGGTCGCGTGCTTCCTTGGTGAGGGCCCCCATGGTGATGGTCCGGCCCTTGGTGCCGGCCACCTTCTTCTTGACGGCCTCCAGGTCCGCCAGGGCGCCCGCCGTCTTCGCGTCGATCTTCGTGGGCACGCTCGCCGGGAGGTTCAGGTAGGCGGCGGCGAGCTTGTCCACGGCGTCCTTGCTGAACCCCTTGGCCCGCAGGTCCTCCTTGAGCAGGGCGATGTCCTTCTCCAGGACCTTCTGTCCTGCCTCCTGGCTGCCCTTCTCGTCGGCGACGGCCTTGGCGTGCTCCATCGCTGCTTTCGCCGCGTCCAGGAACGCTGACTTGACCTTGCGGCCCCCCTCCGTCGTGACGTCGAGGGAGTGGCCGTTCTCCTTCACAGCCCCGTTCAGGTCGGCCAGGCTCTGGCGGAAGCTGATCTCACCCTCGGCGGCCGTGATCGCGGCCCCGTTGAGGGTGGCCAGCGCATCCGACAGCTTCTCCGCTGCGGAGCGCTGGTCCTGCAACTCGTCGGCCGTGATGCCGGCCTGCTCGCCGAGCTTGGTCTGTGCCTCGGCGCTCAGCTTGCTCTGCGTGTCCGTGGACGCGAGAGCGTCGGTGTATCCCGGCAGCAGAGTCAGCAGCTTCTCTGTGGACGTGCCCTGGGCCTCGGCCTCGTTCGAGAGCTTCGCGAACGCCTCGGCGGCCGTGTCCGCGGCACCGCCGGACACGAGACCGGAGAGCGCTTCATCGACGCTCTTGATCCTGTCCCGCGCGTCCTGGAGAGCGATGTCCGTCTCCCCGATGCCCTCGGTCAGGCCGAAGGTCAGCGAGTTGACGATGTCGGTGGTGCGGTTCTGGCCGGACGGGTGGGCCACACGCTGCACGGCTTTGCCGAAGCCGTCCAGGTTCTTCCCGAAGACGCGGGCGGCCTCGCCGCCGGCCTGGCCGCTCTTGGCCAGCTCGACGAGGGAGTTCGCCATCTTCGAGACGGACGGCGGGGCGTCCGCGAACTCGGCCTTGATCTTCTGCGCTGCGAAAGAGATCAGCTCCAGGCCCGCCACCACGGCGCCGACCTGGCCGAGCCGCAGCAGGGTCGTGCGGGTGCGGGCGGCGGTCACGCCCATAGACGCGAGGGCCGCCCTGGTCGCCGCGATCCGCGGCAGCATGAGCAGCAGTCCGGCGCCCGCGAGCGCGACCGCGCCGCCGATGCCCGTGAACAGCGTGATGGCCTGCTGGAGTTCAGGCGGGAGCCCGTTGTACGCGTTCACCACGCGGGTGATCCACTGCGCCATGTCCCGCAGCGCACCGTTGGCCGCCGAGCCGCCCTCGATGAGCGCAACCTCGATCGCGCCGCGGAGCCGCTCCAGGTCTCCGATCAGGTTGTCCGTCTGGACCGCGGCCATCCGCCCGGCGGCCCCCTGGTCGTTCACCGACTTCACGTACTTGTCGATGCCGTCCGAGCCCAGCTCGTACAGGATCGTCGCCGAACGGACAGCGTCCGCCCCGAAGATCGTCGCCATGGCCGAGTTGCGGGCCTCGGGCGTGAGCTTGGAGAACGAGGTCTTCATCCGGCCGGCCAGCTCGGACAGGCCCACGAACTTGCCCGTGCTGTCGTAGGCGGAGAATCCGATCTTGTCCATCGCCGCCTGCGCCTCGTCCGACTGCGGGACGAGCCGCTGCAACATCACCTTCAGCGAGGTACCGGCGTCCGATCCGATCAGAGCATGGTCGGCGAACGCGCTCAGCGTGCCGACGGTGTCCTCAAGCGAGAGGCCGGTCTGGTGGGCGAGCAGGCCGCCCATGCGCAGCGACATGCCCAGGCCGTGCACGTCGCTCGCGCTCTTGTTCGCGCTGGCTGAGAGGACATCGGCGATGTGGACGACGTCCTTACCTGCCAGCCCGAAGGTGTTCATGGTCTGGGCGGCCACGACTGCCGACTCGGACAGGTCCAGCTGCCCGGACGCCGCCAGGGCCAGCGAGCCCTTCAGCGCGCCGCCGGTGATGTTCGCGACGGAGACACCGGCGCGCGCCAGCTCCGCCTCGGCATCCGCGGCCTCCGTCGCCGTGTACGCAGTGGTCTTGCCCGCGTCGAGCGCGGCGGCCCGCAACTGCGCCATCTGCTTGGTGTTCGCGCCGGTCACCGCGCGCACGTTGCTAAGCGCCTTGTCGAACTTCGCGGCGGACGCGGCGGCGATCGCGAAACCCGTGACCATGGCAGTGCCCACCGCAGCGCCGGCGCCCGCGAGACGAGAGGTATCGCGGGCGGCCGTGCGCATGCCGCGCGTGTAGCTGCTGATGTCGGCGCGCAGCCGGACGGTGACGGTACGCGTGGCCACGGCTCACCTCCGTTCGATCTGGACGTGGAGGCCGTCGGTCGAGCCGTTGTTGTCCTGGTGGGACTTGACGGTCTTGGCCGAGGTGGCGCAGGCGTGACACAGCATCAGCCGGGCCTTGTAGGCGTATTCGTTGTCCGGGCTGGTGGCTTCGCTCCAGGGCTGGCGGCAGTCCGGGCAGCAGTCCGCCTCGACCTCGGCGAGGGCCTGGGCCCACGCCCGGTCCTCCGGAAGCCACAGCGGCTCGCCCTCGGCGACCACGCGACCCAGGAAGACCGAGCGGGGCACCCCCCAGGCCCGAGCGGTCTCTAGCTCTCGCCGCCAAGGCCCGCCAACAGTGCGGAGGCGGCGAGCGAGAAAGGGATGACCTCGGCCGAGTTGTGGACGTCCCAGGCCGCGTCGAACAGCCGCTTGATTTCACCCTGGTTGAGGGTCTCGAACAGCTCCCCGGCCTGCTCCTGGGTCATCACCGGGTCGATGGACGACGCGGCGATCAGGGCCTTGGGGAAGTCGGCGTTGAACAGCTCGTTGCCGTTGTCGCCCGGGTGGGCGGCGAGGAGATCGCTGTACGCCTTGTCGCCGATGTACCGCAGCGTGAACGGCACTTCGGCCTCGCGGATCTGCTCGCGCACGGCCTTGAGCTGCTCGGCCAGCGTCCGGGCCGGGTGCACCTCGGTGAGGTCGGCGGGTTCCCAGTCCTCGGAGGTCTTGGAGATCTCCTCGGCGAGGGCCTCCGCCTGTCCGGCCAGGTCGCCCCGGATGCACACGCGGATCGTGCGCTCGCGCGGCTTGGCCTGCTTGAGAATGTCGGCGATGTTCTGGCCGCTCATCAGGCGGCCACCGTGGCGTCCGTGGCCGCCGCGTCGGTGACCTTGATCGGAGAGATGAACTTCATCACTTCGTTCGCGGCCGGGCTCACGTTCTGGCGCTCTCCGCAGATCACGGGGTAGGCCTCGACGGGCTGTCCGGCCGCCCACGCGGTCTCGTAGTCGATGCCGCGGCGCACGAGGAGGACACCGGTCACGCCGTACTTCAGCGTCGTGTACGGGGCGTCCTCCAGCGGCGTCGAGCCGCGCTTGAACGTCAGCTCGGTCTCATACCCGACCCGGCCGACGGTCTTGGTGTCGGTCTTCGAGGCGAGCGAGCCGGTGTCGACGTCCGCCGTGGACGGGTCGATCTTGAGCCCGTCGGGGGTGATGCGCTTGGTGTAGTCGGCGGCGGCGTTGCACTCGGCGACCGTGGGGGCGTTGAGGTTGGCGATCGACGGCGCCCACGCCACGCGGGTCTTGCCGTCAGAGATCAGGTCGGACACGGGCCCTCCCAGGGCATGAAAAAGGCCCTGGCCAAGGCGCAGGGCAAGCGGATGATTTGCGGGCGGGTCAGATGCGCAGCGCAGCCACGGTGACCGTGGAAGTGGCGGAGTAGCCGACGGCGACCAGGCCGTCGACCGGCGACGCGAGCAGGTCCGCCGGCAGCGGACCGATCATCCGGTCACCGGAGGCCGGGACCGTGACCGTGAGGTTCGCGACGGACTGGCCGCGCACGGACCCGGTGGCCGTCAGTGTCACGGTTACCGGGCTGGCGCTGCCGTTCTTGACGTGCAGGAAAATGCGCTCACCGGCGCCAACCTTGTCGCCGCCCGCCGACGCGTTGGCGTAGCTGGGGCCGAGGCCCGCCAGGGAGATGGTCTGGGGGGTGAGGTTTGCCATGGGGCACTCCGATCATTCGAGGGTGGACTGAAGCCGGTACTGCACCGGCACGAAGAACAGCGGCGGCGTCACATCGTCGTCGCGCTGGACGGGCGGCCCGCCGAGGTCCTCCGGCCGCCAGGACACCCGGCCCTCGACGGCCAGCTCGGCGGCGAGGGCCCGGCGCACTCTCCCAGCGACCCACAGGGCCCGCTCGACGTCGGAGCCCACGCACGTCACCTGCACGGTGGCGGTGAAGTCGCTGCGGTCGTCGGCGAGCGAGGACCGCACGGACACTCCGGGATCCGGGTAGAGGACGGCGAACTTGTCCGGCGGCGACCATCCGGACGTGGTCGGGGTGCCGCCCACGTAGACGGTCAGGCCCGCGCCGGTGAGCGCGGCCTGGACCGCGTCGAGGTGTGGCAGGACGTCGGGCACCGGGGCCGGCATCAGATGTCCCAGGCCAGAACGCGCTCCATGACGAGCGCCATCTGCGCCTCGAAGCGCGGCTCTTCGGCGTCCGCCGCCCGCCCGCCGTCCCGGTGCGGCGGGTTCTTCACCGAGCCGTACTCCAGCAGGTTGCCGAGCGCGCCCTGCGCGCCGCCCTTGTCCGGGCCGATGGTCGCCATGATGACGTCGCGCCCGTAGGCGGCCACGTCGAACCCGATCGTGCCCGGGTAGGCCGGGGCGTGCTTCGGCGCCGACACGCGGGCGTTCGCCCGCCAGTCCCGCTTGATGTTCACGGCGCCGCGGACCACCACCGCGCGGGCGTCCCGGCGGGCGCGCGGGATGCTGCGGGCCAGGTGGCGCTCCAGGCGCCGCACGTCGGACATGTCGAATCGGCTGTCCATCAGGATCGGTCCTCCGTACTGATCCGCCAGGCCGTGGCCTGGTCGCCGTACTGCGTACCGGTCACCCAGAGCACGAGGCCGACCATCCGCGCGTCGCGCGAGGCCAGCACTTTGATGCGCATGCCGGGCAGGACGCGCATCCCGTCGGGCAGCGGCGCGTCCCACGGCAGGGACACCTCGTACTCAAGGAGCCGGATCTCACGCTCCCCGGCCTGGGTGTCCTCGCCGGACGCCTGAGCGACCGACTTCACCCGCCCCTTGCCCTCGTACAGCGTGGTCTGGGCACCCGGCACGGTGTTGCCCGTGGTCCGGTCGAAGACGTCGGCGGCCTGCGCGTACAGGCGGACCGTGTCCCGCATGCGGGCGTTCGCCGCCGCGCGGCCGGCGGCCAGGGTGCTGTCGATGTTCACGACGTCACGCCCCAGCCGGACACCCCGAAGGCCTGCCGGATGGTGTCCTGCTCACCCTGCATCAGGGAGGCGCGGGCGTCCGTGAGGGTCTCGGAGTAGTCGTCGATCGCACGCTGCTTGACCAGCTCAGGGTTGGTCAGCACGCGTTTGACGGCGTCGCAGGCCACGGACACGGCGACCTGGTACGCGACGTCGTCAGTGTCGACGCCGTGCGAGTACGTCACCGCCCACGGCCCCACCCAGAGGCCGCCGTCGCAGCGGATGAGCTGCTCGCCGCCGTCCCACCTCCAGGCCGTGGAGGCGAGTCCGGCGACCGCGGTGACGTCCCGGACGGGACGCTGCGGCAGCTTGAGCACCGCCGTGCCCGTGCCGCGCAGCGTCATCGTGTCGTTGTCGACGCGGCTGATCTGCTGGTACCCGGCCGTCATCCGGATGAGGTTGGAGGCGTCGGCCAGCAGCCGGTCGGCCTGGGACTGCTCCACGGCCTCCAGGTCGCGGCCCAGGCGGGCGACGAGATCCGCCGACGTGGCGAACGGCCCCAGCGCCACCGTGATCAGCCCCCGTACTTCTTGATCAGCTCGGCCTTCGTCATCTTCTCGACCTCGGCGGCCTCGTCGCTGTCCTTGGCCTGCCCGGCGGCGTACTCCCGCCAGACGGCGGCCGGCTCGGACTGCGGCGGGCGGCCCGTGCCCTGCTGCGTCCTGTCGGCCTCGGGCTGCTCCGTCTCGGCGGGCGGGGCGGTGGGGACGTGCCCGCCGCCGGGCAGGCCCGGCGCGTACACGTCGGGCCCGTGCGGGTTGGCCTCGCCCGCGCCCACCGGCGGCCGGAAGTCGCCCGGCCTCGGGTCGACGGCGGCGTCCCGGGCGGGGGCGCCGATCTGCACGGTGGACACGTCGCGCGGGTCGGGCACCTTCGGCGTGTTCGGCTCGGGCGGCTCGCTGTCGATGCCGTATCCGGCCGAGCGGCAGTAGTCGATGACGGCGGGGTCGTCCGAGTGGCCCTCGCCGTCCTGGAACATGACCCCGGCCGGGCCGGGCCCGCTGTAGCCGGGGACGGGTGTGGTGATGCGTGCCATGTCAGGGATCTCCGATCAGCGCACGAGCAGGTTGCGGAAGACGGCCGCGCTCTTCGTGGCCTTGAGGACGACGGCGGCCGGGCCCAGTTCGACCTCGCCCGTCTTGACGGCGCCGGCCGTGGTGAAATCGGGGAGCCACGTCTGGACCAGCGGGGCATCGGCCATGGACACGCCGTGGAAGCCGTCGAGGCCGAAGCGCACCGCGTAGATGTCGCTGTAGTTGCCTGCGACGGTCGCCACCGTCTTGGACGTGGTCGGGATGACAGGGTTGTTCGAGCCGGCCTTGTTGCCCAGGTCGATGAACGGGATGCCCCGGTAGGTCTCGACCTGCGAGCCGAAGTCGGCCGAGGTCGACCGGTCGAAGTAGCCGGCGCGGCGGGCCAGGGAGCGGATGCGGGCGATCGAGTCGATGTTGCCGAGGATCGCGTCCGGGTTGCCGTCGAGCAGCGCGAGCCACGCGTCGAGGGCGTCGAGCGCGTCGTTGGCCTTGCCGAGGTCGGACCCGATCGTGACGCCCCGCCAGTCCGTCGACACGCCTACGCCGACCTCGGTGGCCGAGGAGGTGAGGCTCTTGGACAGGCCGTCGAAACCATTCACGTCGACCGCCGAGTCACCGTTGATCACGGCGTCGTTGAACTTCGCGTTCGTCGCCTTGATCTTCTGCTTCATCTGAAGCGAGGTTTCCGCCGCGCGGGCGACCCGGTTCAGGACGCGGTCGACCTGGAAGCTGCCCCCGAGCGGCTTGAGGTCGACGCTGTACCGCTGCTTGGTGACCTCGGCGGGCGTGTACTCGCTGTTGATCGCACGGAAAGCCGCGTCGGCCTGCGTGACCAGCCGGGTGTAGCCGTAGGTCAGGGTGGCTCCGGCCCCGGCCTGGTTGACGACGTTCTCGAAGGTCAGGGTCTGGAGGATGTAGTTGTTCTTGGCGAACTCATCGATCACGTTCACGTCGATGTCGTCCGTCGCGTTCAGCTTCGCCTGAGCGAGCGTTACGGGCATGGAGGGCTCCTAGGGGTCAGCCGCCGGACTTCCCGGCGAACTTCGCCGCGATCGCCTCGTCCAGCGAGGCTGCGGCCTTCTTCGTCTTCTTGCGGGCTCCGCCGTCGGCGTCGCCCTGGAACCGCCGGCCCTTGTCGCCCGTCGCGGGCGCGGCCAGGTAGGGGTCGGACTCCAGCAGGTCATCGATCAGCTCGCTGATCGCGTCCTTGTCGGGCCGGCCCTTGTCGTCCTTGGGGATGTCGGCGAGGTCCTCGCCGAGCAGCGCGGCTACCCGGGACGGATTGGCCAGGCGGCCGGCCGCCGACGCGATCGCCGCGGCCTCGACCCGCTCCGTCCACACCTCGGCGCGGGCATCCGCGCGGGCCTGCTCGCGGATCGCCTCGGCGTCGTCCTGGTCGCGGTCCTTGCCGTCCTTCGCGGACGCCTTGCGGCCCGACCCGTCGCCGTCGCCCCGCTCGCGCAGCTGGGCCTTCAGCCGGCGGTTCTCCCGCCGCACCTCGCGCAGGGCCTTGAGGCCCTTCTCGCCCAGCTTGGCCTCGTCGTCCTGGTCGCCGTCTTTATCGTCGGCGTCTCCGTCGTCCCCGTCGGAGTCGTCGTCATCAGCGTCGTCCCCGCCCGCGTCCCCGTCTCCGTCGCCACCACCCTCGGAGTCGCCACCGTCGGCGTAGCAGGTGAACGGGTCCGAGTAGGGGTGAGCCCAGCCGGGTGCGCCGGTCGCGGCGGCCAGCAGGCGAATACGGGTGTGCTTGAGCATCGCGCTCTCCAGGGTCAGCGGGCGGCGTCGCGCCGCACGCGGGGTCATTGCAGGTAGCCGAAGCGCCGCAGCATGCGGACCGCTTCGTCCCGGCTCTGTGCGAGCCGGTAGATCTCGTCCGGCATCAGCCGGGGGGTGCGCAACTCGAAGCGCGGCAGACCGCGGCGTGCCTCGATCCGGTCGCGCGCGAAGCGGGTCCCGGTGCGCGCCTCGGTCCGGGCCCGCTCCAGGCGGTAGAACGCTCCGCGCCTCGTTGCGCCTTCGGTGGTGGCCAGCACGCGGCGGCCGTAGGCGGTCATCGTCTGCATGCCGCGACGGGCGTTGACGATCTGCGCCATGTCGGCGCCCTCGCGGATCGCTCGGGCGCCGGCCTCACCGAACACCCTGTTCTGTTCCGCGCGGGACAGGCTGCCGAAGTAGGCCCGCGGGTCGAGGAATCCGGCGGCCCCGCCCCCGGGTCGAGTGGTCGGAGTGAAGCTGTCCGACCCGAGCCGTCCCCGGTGCTGGTTGCGGGCGATCAGGGTCGTCGGCAGGTGGATGCAGTCGCAGCGCGGGTGCCGCTGGAAGCCGCGGTTCCAGCCGTACTCCTTGCCCGCCAAGATGATGCATCGCCCGCAGGCTGGTGGCTGCACGACGCGGACGTAGCCCTGAATCGTGCGCCGTCCCGCCATCGCGGCCCCCGTCGCGCCCCGCCCCGCATCGGCGACCTGCGTACCGGTGATCCGCAGCGCGGACGCGAGCGAACCGCGGAAGGCGTCATCCGGGCTCTGCCCGGCCGCCAGGCGCACCTTCCAGTCGATGACCGGCTGGTAGAGCAGGGAGATCAGCGGGCGCCCGTCCGAGGCGATGCCCGCCAGCGCGCCGGGCACCAGGCGGGCGCCGGCGGCGTCGGCACCCTCGGCGGCCAGCACGTCGTCCAGGTACGGATCGGCGAGCGCGGCGGCCTTGGTCTGGGCCTCGGTGACGGCGGTCACCAGTTGCGGCGCGAGGTCCTCCCACGAGCCGGAGATGTCGCCGCGGTCGATCTGCCGCCACAGCGTCCGGACCCGAGCAGCTGCACGGCGTGCGATGGCCTGCTGGCGGCCGTAGGTGACGAGCGCGATCTCTTTGACGTCGGAGGCGATCACGCGAGGGCCCCCTCAGCCTCCCTGGCGTCGGCGTCCTCGGCGTCCAGCTCGTCTCCGAAGTCGTCCTGGCCGTCGGGCGTCTTGAACGCCAGAGAGCGGGCGGCCCGGTCGGCGTCCTGCTCCAGCATCCGCTCCATGCGGTCGATCTGTGTGGGCGTGTATCCGGCGTCCTCCATGAGCTGGCGCCACGGCACGCCGAGCGCCTTCTTCTTCAGCACCGCGTCGATGTGCTGGGCTTCGGTGCGGTACTCGACGTCCCGCCAGATCGTCTCGGCCAGCGGGTTCTTGCCGCGCCGCTCGTCACCCTTGACCAGGAACGCGAGCCGCATGACCTCTTCCCAGTCCTCGCCCAGGAACAGCGTCTTGTCCCAACATTTCGAGGCCAGGGCCGCATCCGCCACGGTCAGACCGTCCGCTGAGACGTTCTGGACCTTGCCCATGAAATAGGTGGGCGGCGTCCTCGACAGGGCGCTGATGTGCTCGGTCAGCAGGGTGATCCCGGCGACGAAGTTGCGCAGGTCGGCGGCCTCGAAGTTCCCGAACCGGGCCTGAGGGTTGGAGGCCCGCAGCATCTTGTTGACCGCGAGGCGCCACAGCTCCGGGTCGTCCATCTCCTCGCCCGTGAGCGGGTTTTTCGGCAGGTCGATACCGGTTCCCCACCGGGCCGGGAACGCGCCGGCCTCCGAGGCGGTGAGCATGTCCGCGATCAACTTGTTCAGGGCGCCCTGAATCGGGATGACCTGCCGGTGCTCCGGGGTCGGATCGTCCGTCAGCCGCGCCTTGTTCACCAGCTCGACCATCGGCACCCGGCCGAGCGGGTTGTCGATACGCACCTGGTCCGGATCATCGCCGCGCGGCTGCCAGCTGGACAGGTCCAGCGAACTGGGCAGGAGCAAGCCGGACGGAGAACGCGAGCGGCGCCACTTCCACAGCTCATCCGGCAGGTAAAGGGTGGCGTACTCGTAGCCGTCGTCCCCGGCGAAGCGCTTCAGCGCCGCTTTGCGCTTGCGTCGCGAGCCAGGCTCGTAGGCCACGATGCACTGCGTCGCGTCCTCCACGGTGATCTCGGGCTCGACCTCGACGGCGTCCGGATCCTCGGCCCACACCAGGACGAAGGCGCGCGCTTTCACGGAGGCTTCCGTGTGCGCGACGCGCGACCACGCGTCCATGCTGGAGGCCTGCCAGATTCGCTGAGCGTCCTTGTCGGCCGCCGGCGGATCGTCCTCGTCACCCGTGCCGAACCGGAAACCGACTGGGGTCAGCCGCTCGGCCGGGGCGTCGCACACCACCTCGCACCAGTTGTCCGCGAACCGCTCGAAGAGGCCGCCGAAGGCCTGCCGGAACCGCTCGGAGGCAAAGCCGAGGTTGTGCTCACCCTTGTAGAAGTTGTTCCACAAGGTGATGTCCGCCTGGCGCCGGTCCAGTTCCTGCTCCAGCACGGTCGTCATCCGGACGGCTTCCTGCGCGGTCACCCCCACGGGCCCACCTCCTATCCGTAGCCGCTGAACGAACTGGACCCCGCACTCGCGGCCAGCTTCAGAGCGTCCGCGCGGGCCTCGACAGCGAGAGCCGCGGTCACTGCGGTATCGATCTTCCGGTCATGGGACGGCTTCGTGATCGCGATGCCCGAAGGCCTGCGCTCGGGCTTGGCATTGCCGACGTGCTCGGCCATCGTCGGATTGCCGTCGTGCGTCAGCTCCCCGGCCAGGACGCTCGTCTTGAGCCGGTCCAGGGCCGGGCACATGCGGGTGGCCACCCGGGTCTCGAAGATGAGGAACGTCTCCTCGCCGAACTCACCGGCCCAGTCGTCGCACTCGTCCCGCCAGTCCGGCGGGTCCGCATACGCGCGCTCGACCCGGTACGTCTTGAAGACGTGCGACATGCCGGCCCGGACCTCGGCGCGTGGCACGCGCCAGTTGTCCGGGTCGCCGTCGTCCCACTTCGTCCAGATCATCGGACGGCCGTCCGGGAATCTGGGCGTGAACACGTAGCCGTCGCTGAGCCTGCACGCGGTGATCGCCGTGCAGTCGTCGTGGTCGGAGCCGTCGAAGCCGACCGCGATCCGCTCCCCCGGCGCCACTTCCTGCGCCAGCTCGCAGCGCTCCCACAGGTGTTTGGACAGCCACGTCTCGGAGAGGCTCACCGGCAGGTTCAGAAAGTACCGGCGAAATTTGGCACGGTCCTGGGTGGGCTTGTGCGCGAGCGTGACCATGCGGTCCAGGTCCATGTGGACCGCGAACGGCCCGTAGGCCTGCATCAGCCCGCGCTTCAGCTCGCCCGGGTCCTCGTAGGCCTCGTCCTCCAGCAGCCGCGCCGGCGCCTGAACGTGGTCGAAGTACGACCGCGGCGCCTTCCCCGACTTGTGGTTGCGGTGCGTGCGCTCGGCGATGGAATCCTCGCCGATCGCGTACATGGTCGACGTCTGGAGGAACCACGGCTCGGCCTCCTTGCGTTTCATCGTGTTGCGCTCGACCGTCTCGTACATGTCCCGCAGCTCGGGCAGCACGTACAGGTGCGTCTCGTCCGCGACGCTGAAGCTCTCCTTGCCGCCGTCCTTTGCCGCCGAGCTGGCCGTCGACGGGCGGATCTCGCCGCCGTCCGGCAGGAACACGCGCGTGCTGGTCTGCCAGTCGTTGCCGATGTCGACGCCCGGGTAGTCCTCGGCGAGCAGGTCCGAGTGGCTGAGCATGAACGTGACGTTGGCGTAGGTGTTACCGGCCTGCGTCTCCTCGGTCGCCAGGCACCGGATGAACGGATACGTCACCGGGCGGCCAACCGGCTCGCCCTTCTCGTACTCGTACCCCCAGTCCGAGACCTCCCCGGCCTCGGCCCAGTGATCGAAGCGGACCGGTGCCAGCGCCTCGCCGCAGACCAGCATCCCGGCGATCTCCGATTTCGCGCGGCCCTTCGCGCGGGACAGCATGACCTCGTCGAAGCGCCGCCGGCCCTTCGCGTCGATCGCGTAGCAGCAGACGATGAACCGGAGGATCTCCTCGTCCAGCTCGATGGGCTGGCCTTGCACGTCGCCAGGGCCGTGCAGCAGGTAGAACTCGATCCAGTCCACCAGCGCGTACCCGAGCGACCGTCGGACGCCCGGGGTGCGCACTACTCCTCACCGACCGCCCGAAGGCGGGACCGCACGTCGCCGCTCCTGCGAGCCGGGCGGGCCGCACGCTGCTCGGCCACCTGGTCCGGAGAGACCTCCCACCGCAGCCGCAGCATCGACAGCGGGTTCAGGCCGAGCCGGTCGGCCAGCATGCGGGCCTCCTTCGAGGCGTCCAGGTCGCCCATCTCCGCCTGGACCTTCCAGCGCACGTACTGCGCCACCTCGCGGACCCAGCCGAGCCGCTCCCACATCACAGCCTGGGGAAGGTGCCACAGGCCGCCCCAGATCTCCGTCTCGATGCCCTGCTGTGCCTCCAGCTTCTTCTCCAGGATGTTCGCCTCGGTCAGCGCGGCGTCGTACTTCTTCTGGGACGCGGCCCGCTGGCGTCCGGTCAGCTCCGGTTCGAGCAGCTTCAACTCCAGATCGTCACGCAGGCGCCGGGCGGCATCGCACCGCGCCGTCATCGTGACGTCATCGAGGAGCGGCCAGGCCGGAGGGTCGCCCTCGCGTCCGTTGGCCGGCAGCATCGTCATCGGGAGCGTCGCGTTGCGGCGGCGCGAATTCGCACTCGGCGGCGGTCCGTTACCGGCCATGCCTCATCACTCCTTCGTGCCATCGCGGCACGTCAGCGCCCCTGCCGTCGCGGCGGGGCGGAGCTACTCAGGGTCACTCTTGACGCGTGGTCGCTGGCCCTCCAGACCCGTACACACAGCGAGTCACCTCCCCGGCGGTCCTCGTCGTGATCTTGGAGGGGGTCTCCCCCCGGGGGTTCGGTGACGGGGAGTGATCAGCTCCCGAACTGGCCGGCATCCAGACCGTGGGCCTCCAGGGGGCTGACCAACCGCGTGACGTGCCGGGCGGTCAGGACTCGGTCCGTGCCGTGGGGGTCGACCTGGCGCCGGCCCTCCTCGTCCAGGACGAAGGCCACGTATTCGATCTTGGGGCTGTCCACGGCGAAGCAGACGGTGATCGGCTCGACGGCGACGCCCTTCGGGTCGATGCCGTTGGCCTCGGCCCATGCGCACAGCGCCGGCCTGAGCCGCTCCATGTCCTTCGGTGTGATCACGATGTGCTTCACCTGTTCCACCCTCCTGGCTGCTCTGCTGCGGTGTGGCTGCTGTGGCAGGGCTGGCACAGGCCGCGTCCGTGGGCTGGGTCGTCCGGGTCGAGGCCGGCGGCGGCCAGCGCCCGGCGGTCCAGTGGCCAGTGGTCGGCGTGGACGCTGGCCCGCGCGCACCTGCCGGAGCCGGTGGGCGTGCAGCTCCCGCACCCCCCGCACATGCAGAGGGGATCGCGGGCCAGGACGCCGGGTCGGAAACGCTGCTCGTGCTCCCTGCCGTACCCGCGCTGCCGTGCGCTGCCGCGCTGCTGCTCCGCCTCGCTGCGGTGCTGGGGGCAGCGGCCCTGGGGAGTGAGGCGGGGGCAGCCGGGGACCGAGCAGACGGTGAGTGCGTGGCGTCTGGCCGTGGTGACCACCTCCGTGGGTGACGTGGCACGGCGGCGGCCCGGGGTTCAGGTCGCCGGGCCGCCGCCGTGAGTGTGTGTCAGCTCAGAGCCGGTTGATACCGATACTCAGCGACAGCCGGATGAGCCGCGCTCGCTCCCGCACGGTCGAGGGCAGTTCGACGGGCACGGGCCCGCACGCACCCTTCAGGCAGTGACTCTCGCCCTCGGAGACGAGGTGGACGTGGCGGCCCTCGCGGGCGAGCAGGTGGGCGGCCTCGTCGGCGCTCCGGGGCGCCTCGACGGTGGTTGGCATGACGCCTCCGGGTACGACAAAGGCCCCGCCATTGGCGGGGCCTCGGGTGTCTGTGGTGCCCGTGTGCGGGCATGGCTGTACGCGGAAAGCGTGACAGGTCGCTGACCTGCGGTCAAGCAGTGTTGGTGGTTCGGCGTTTGAGGACGAGTGCTGTGACGTCCTGGACGGCGTACCAGGGCTGTCCGGTGGTGCCGCCGGAGCGGGTCAAGTGGCCGCGTTGGACCAGTTTGCGGACGCCTCCGAGGCTGATGCCCAGGGCGCCCGCGGCCTGGTGGGCGGTGAGGTAGCCGGGGCGGATGATCTGCGACTCCATGGCCCTATGGTGCGGCATGGTCATGCAGCGTGTCGCCGGCCGCCTCGCTGGCTGATTCTCTGATGGCATGACAATGCCCCCGACCACATCGGTCGGGGGCATTGTCAGCGGCCCGGGGTGCATGTCGTCGTTCACGGCCGCCATTCCTCGCGGTAACCAGGGCGGTC
Source organism: Streptomyces sp. NPDC007084 (assembly GCF_040703595.1). NCBI lineage: Bacteria > Bacillati > Actinomycetota > Actinomycetes > Kitasatosporales > Streptomycetaceae > Streptomyces > Streptomyces sp. NPDC007084. The sequence continues at coordinate 50,569 of NZ_JBEYFY010000001.1, read as the reverse complement.
CGCATAGGGGGCAGCCAGCAGGCGCAACAGGTCACCGTGTACCTCGTCCCACCCCATCATCGTGGCGTGGCTGTTGATCCTGCCGATCATGCGCCGCTTGGCGTCGATCTCGCGCAGTACCCGGGCCGGATCATGCTCGGCCACATGCGGCGCAAGCGCCGGCGCGCCCACCCTCGGATACCTCCACTCGATCGCCGTCACCGGGGTCGACTGCCGCCCGGATACGGTCAGGCGGCGGCAAAACACCACGTTTCTCGCCGCGTCCAGCCGCCATTCGGCATCGACGTGATCAAGGGCACGCGACACGATCCGCTGGTCTTCGTCGAGCTGCGCGCCGAGCCACTGCGCTAGGTCGTCCATGGGGTCATCCTCTCGTAGCGGTTTCGGATGTCGGACCGGTTCGGGGAGAGAGCCAGCGTCGGAGAGAAACGGGACCCGGACCCAGCCTGTGACGCGTCCTCGGCAAGATCAGGATTGATCACCATGTCCAATCAGGTGGTGAGGTCGGGCGCCATGCCCGCCGTGTAGGCGGGGAGGTCGGGGCGGATCTTCCGCAGGTCGGCCTCGGTGTACTCCAGGCGGCGGGTGGAGATGGCGACGAAGAGGGCGCCGCAGGGCCGGTCACTGCGCGGGCCAGGTGTGCTCCATCCGTCCGCGATGCGGTTGTGGTGGGTGTCCTGGGTGAAGGCGCCGCGGCGGCACCGGCTGCATGTGCTGGTGTAGTCATCAACCAGCAGGACGGCGGTGTGCTCGGTGGTCATGACGGTCATCCTCTCGTGGTGGTGTCGTCGCCGGGGGCAGTTCGGGTGATCTGTGCAGGGGGCGGATGCGGGGCGGTGCTGAAGGGGCCGAAACTCGAAACTGTGCAGCTCACGGCCGATATCGGGGGTGAAACCGGTTTCGGATCATGGTGAAACCGTGGGCGTGATCCGAAACCGGCTTCGGGGCCCTACTCGGCGTCGTCGGCGGGCGCGATGTCGGTCCAGCGCAGGCCCTTGGCGCCGCCGCAGCACTCGCGGATGGTGAGCTGGCGGGTGGACACCCTGAACGGCTTCAGGGCTGCGCTCAGCGCCGTGGACGCCCCGGCGGCGTCCATCTCGGTCCACGGCCGGTACAGGTCGGCCCGGTAGGCGGCGAGGGCCTCCACCAGGCGGTGCGAGTGGACCGTCTCGACTCCGTCCGGCCAGATGGCGTGCAGGTGGTCGAGGACGGTCTCGACGTCCTGCTCCTCGACCCGGGCGCCGACGGCCTGCCCGGTGAGGGTGCCGGCGGCCGTGCGGAGCGCGAGGGCACGCTTGCCGATCTCTTCGGCTTCGGTCTGCTTGATGAATGCGGCCCGCACGGTGAGACCCTCGCGGCCCCGGGCGAGGATGCCGGTTCCCTGCTCATCGATGCTGATGTCGGTGGCGCGCAGGCCTCGGTCGTAGGCGCCGGTGCCGAGCACGTTGTTGTTGGCCCGCCAGTCCATGACGGCCAGGCACAGGCGGGTGCCGACGCTGCTGGACACGGAGGACGGCAGGGAGGGGGCGTCGGGGTTCTGGGTGAGCAGGATGAGGATGATCCCGTAGGCGCGCCCTTTCTTGATGAGGCGGGTGGCCAGGGCGGCGGCCTCGTCCTTGTACTCGGGGTGGGTGAACAGCTCCTGCACCTCATCGATGACGATGACGCGGGGGCCGAGCTGCTGCTCCGGGTAGCGCTCGGCGAGGGTGCGGGTGACGCGCCGGCCGTCGGGGACCTCGGAGGCGGGCAGGTCCTTGATGAACTTCGCGCGCCGCTGGTACTCGGCGATCCCGGAGCGCATCCCGGCGAGGGCGGCCTCCAGGTCCTCGTCCTCGTCGCCGGACACGTAGCGGTGGCAGACGGGCTTGACCGAGTCGAGGTCGCCGGAGCCCTTGAGTTCGTAGATCCACAGTTCGGCGGTGGGGTCGAGGGCGACGCCGAGGACGATGGCGAGCGCGCACGAGGTCTTGCCGGAGCCGGGGATACCGCCGACCAGCAGGTTCGAGTACATGAGGGTGATCTCGATGAGGTTGCCGCGCGGGTCGAAGCCGTAGGGCAGCGGCTCGTACACGTCGGCGGTGCCCTGCTTCATGAGCGGCCATAGCTTGCGGCCCGCTTTTGCCGGGTCGCGCTGGGCGACCCACAGGACGAGGCGGCCGGGGTGGGCGGTGCGGTCGACGGAGGGCCACACGGTGCTGATGGGGCGGCGCATGGCGGCGGCGAGCGCGGCGCGCTTCTCCAGGACGGCGGTGGCCTCGACGCCGGGCGGGAGGTCGACCTCGGCGCGCCAGCCGGGGCCGTCGCGCATGACCTCGGAGGCGAATTCGGCGCCGCGCTTGCCCTTCTTGCCCTCGATGCCGATGGCGGCGAGGGCGTCGAGGACCTCGGTGGAGTCGAGGCGGCGCAGGATGTTGGTGGCGACGTAGCGGGTGACCAGCGGCTTCCCGTCGCTCTTCTTGCCGCCTAGGCCGATGAGGGTGGCGGCGGCGAGGGTGGCGGTGAGGGTCCAGCCGGGGGCGAGGAAGCAGCCGGCGAGGGTGGTGATGCCGGTCATCGTGGCGACGGCGAGGGAGGCGAGGCGGCGCGGGCGGACGCGGCGGGAGTGCTCGCGGGACAGGGTGAGCCAGGCGTCGATGTCGGCGTGCGCGGCGGCTCGGGCCTCGACGGGGCGGGCCTCGGTGTCGGCGACCCAGCGGCCCCAGCGCAGGACCATGCGGGCGAGGCCGCGGGGCGCGCGGGTGAGCAGGCGCAGGGCGTAGACGGGCAGGCGGATGGCGTGGAAGGCGGTGACGTGCCCGTAGTAGGACGCGGTCCAGCGGGCGGCCGTGGCGAACTCGGCGGCGTTACGCAGGAAGGTTGGCAGGACGGGCGGGGCGTCGGCGAGGTAGGCCTGACGTTCGGCGACCCAGGTGCCGGCGGGGGCCTGCTCGGCGGGCGGGTCGACGGGGCGCGGGGCGGCGTCCTGGACGACGTCGATCACGGTCTCGGTCAGGGTGTCCTTGGCCTCCTCGGTGAAGGCGTAGACGTCGGGCTGGGCGGGGTCCTTGTGGAGCTGGATCACGTTCTCGGTCATGCTGTTCGGGTCCTGCCTCTCGATGAGGTGTGGGATGCCCGGGACGGCCGTCGCCCGGCCAGGTTGAGCGGCCGTCCCGGGGCGTGGCTACTTGAGGCGGCGCAGCTCTCGTTCGAGGCGGCGGCCGGCCTGCTCGTGCTCCTGCATCTGCCGCCGGGCGGCGGCCCGTTCGGCGCCGGAGCTGGTGCGCATGGTGACCTTGGCGCTCGCCGCAGCCCGGCGGCTCTCGGCGAGGCGGCGCTCCAGCTCGGCGACCTCGGCCTTGCCGCGCTCCTCGGCGCGCTCCTGGATGCGGTCGACCTCGCGCTTCAGCCGGTCGTCGATCGTGTCCTGGTCGCGGTCCCCCGCGAGGGACTGCTTGCCGGCCTTGATGACGAGCCAGGCCATACGGCGCTTCTCGGCTGCGGTGTACGACGTGGGCATGGTGACCTCCTGGTCAGTTGCTACTGCGGACGCTGCGCCACATGGAGCGCAGGACGAGCAGGCAGGCGGTGGCGCAGCACGCGCCGATGGCGATGGCGATGGAGGCCAGGGCGAGAGCGAGCGAGCAGACGCACGCCACTCCGCCGATGACCAGCCACTTCTTCGCGTTGAACTCCGGGGCGGGCGGCGCCTGGTGCTGACAGGCCGGCCGATGCGGCTGGGCGCTGGCCACCTTGGCCAGTTCCACGGCGGCGAGGGCGACCTGTACGGCGGCGCTGTTGACCGCGGCCTCGGAGGCGGCGGCCTCCGCCTTGGCGAGGGCGTCGCTCACTTCGCCCACCGCCGGACGCGCCGGACGAGGTGGGGCCAGGCGACGACTCCGCCGGCGAAGGCGAGGAGCGGGGGCTGGGAGGCGACCGCGGTGGCGCCGAACAGGACGATGCCGAACAGGGGCGGCCAGATGACGAGGAGCGCCAGGACGATGCCGAACAGGATGCGCATCATGCGTATCCACCCTCCATCGGGTCGGGCTGCTGGGTGGGCGGGGCCTTCTTCGCGGCCCGCGACAGGGCGGTGCGGATGTACGGCTCACCGACGACGAGGCGGCGGTGCTCGGCGATGTGGGCGGCGATGTCGCGGGGTGATGCGCTCTCGCCGAGGGCGGATGCGGCCTCGGCGACGGCGCCCGCCACGTCGAGGGGCTCCAGCTCCCTGACCTGCGGCGCATCAGGTGCATCAGGTCGATGCGCTTCGTACTCGGGGGGCTTGTGGCCGAGGACCAGGGCGACCACCACGGCATCGACGTGCACGCCGTAGGTGCCGAGGATGGAGGCGAGTTCGGCGGGCGGCGCATCAGGTCGCGCATCAGCTGCGAGGCGCACGGCGTCGGCCGGGTCCATCTCGGCGAACCGGGCGCGCAGGGCCTCGGTCGCGGAGACGGGCCGGGGCGGTTTTGCTGCGGACGATCTGTCCGCAGCAACCGTGCCGCCGTACATGGATGCGAGGGCCGCATCAGCTCCGTCGCGGACGCGGGTCCGCTGGACGTCGACCAGGCCTGCGCCGAGTTCGGCGTCACCGACACCGACGTGCTTCGCGAGGCGCCAGTACCTGCGGACCGCGGCGTCCTTCTTGTCCTCGTCGGGGTGGCCGGCCGCGACGGCCCGGTTGAATGCGATCTTCCGAGCGACGTCCGCGTTGCGGCGCATCGTCTCGGCGTCCAGGCCCGAGCGGTAGACGACGATGCTGCGGGCGACGAACCCGAGGCCCTCGGCGGCGCCGGACATGGCGAGCGGGGTGACCGCGTACACGGCGGCCTCGCGGGGGCTGCCCGCGATGGAGATGCCGACCGAGCTGGCGGAGATGGGGGCGGCCCACATGCCGGCCCGGACGACGGCGGGCGAGGCCATGTTGAGCATGGTCCGGCCGAGCATCACCAGGGCGAGGATCAGGGTCAGGCCCTCGCCGGCGGCGACGACACCGGCCGCGGTCGCCTGCCGGTGGAACTCGGCGACGGCGTTGCTGTACGTGCCCCAGGCGCCGAACGATCCGACGACGACCATGGCGACGGCCGCGGTGCCGAGGACGAGGCCCTGGCCCCAGGTCAGTTCTCTGCGGGTGCTCACTGGGTCTCACCTCGCTCGGCGTCGAGGGAGGCGAGCAGGGCGCGGACGCGGCAGTCGAGCGCGACGGCGGCGCGCAGCATGTCCGTGTAGCTGTGGATGTTGAGGGGCGCGGTTTCGGCGAGGATTTTTCGGGTGACCGCGATCTCGATGTCGAGCGGGTACACGTCGGTGGTGACGTGGTCGGGCTCGCGGAGCGGGTCGAAGGGATGGTCTGCGGGGGTGGTGGGCGGGTTGGTGGTCATCGGCCCTCGCCCTGGTGTGCGGTGAAGTAGCGGAGGGTTGCGGCGGCCGTGAAGACGCGGGAGGCGGTGCCCTCGGGCGCGTCGGGGAGGGCGACGGGCCTGCCGTTCTTAATGACGGCGAGGAGCCGGGCGCCGTGGTGCTCGCAGGCCTCGGCGCCCCGGCTGTTCGGGTCGAGGATGAGGACGACGGGCGAGCCGTCGCACGGGGCCGCGTCGTCGGTGAACGCGGCCGGGCAGCGTTCACCCAGGTCGCTCAGCTTCTCCGATCGGGGGACCTCGGTGTCGAGTGCGCGGAGGATCAGGCGCAGCGCCTCGCGGAGGGCGACGGGGTTGCCGCTGCCGAGGACGCGGCGGCCGAGGTCGACGGCGACAGCCAGGTCGCTGGGCTCGGCGGCCGGAACGAACGCGGTGTAGGCGCCGACGGCGGCGGCGCGCTGCGCCTTGCCCTTGGCGTAGTCGGCGGCGGCGAGGCGGTGGAGTTCGGCGACGCGCTCGCGCCGCATGCTGCTGCCAGTGACGCCGGCCTCAGTGACGCGCACGGTGGTGACGCGGTCGGCGGTGTGGCGGATGGATCCCGCGGCGATGATGCGCCGGCCGGGGGCGATAGGGTTCCGCTGGGTCATGAGGAGCTTCCGTCTCTCTCGTGATCAAGTGGTGCCCCGGCGGCCGGTAGGGTCGGCTTGCCGGGGTTGCCCGCTTTCCGGGCCTATTCAGATGTGGTCGAGGTCCGACGCGGGCGTAGGGTGCCCGTTCCGTACCGGAGGATCGATCTTCGGACTGCGCTGGAGTCGATGCCGAGGTCTGAGGCGACTGCCTCCCTGGTTCCCAGCTCGCGCACCCCGTCTTCGAGCGCTGCCGCTCGTCTCCGGGCACTGGCTGAGATCTGGGTCAGCAGTCGCTTTTGCTCTCGGTCCTCGGCCGCAACTCGTTCGCGCCAATCAGGTGTTGGCACGTCCATCATTCTAGCGTGACCCTAGTGTCACGGCAAGTAGGTCACGTAAGTCGCGCGGACGTCCGGTCCTGGAAGTGCGCGAGCAGCAGCAACTGCGGCTCCGTCCCGTAGTCCGTGCCACACCACCGGCACCGCAGGCGCTCACCAGGCAGACGCGAGAGCACGGCCCCGCATACGCCTCCCTGTTCATCGACCTGAGCCACGCAGTTGCCGAGCCGCTGGGGCCGCGGGCGCGGGTCCCCAACCACGGAGCGGGCCTGAGTGTCGAGCGTCCACACCTCGCGGGCGAGGTCGCCGGCGGCCGGGTACGCAGTGGCAATCCAGTCGACCTGGCCGGCCAGCCAGGCACAGTCTTCTCCGAGGGTCCCGAGCGGCCCCGCCCCACGGTGCGGCCAGCGGACGCGCCGGACGTCGGTACGCCACAGGCGGATGACCTCGGCGGCACGCCCCCAGGTCACCGTGTCGATGACGTCCTCGTTCACGGGCGACCGCGGGCCAGCCGCGCTGCGGGTGGAGACGATCTCCCCCCAGGCGGCGCGGCTCGGCACCAGGTGCTCCCCGACCTCGGCGTACAGATCGGGCAGTTCTCGCAGCGCCTCGACCAGCTCCGCCGTGTGCCGGGTGCACAGGTAGAGGCTGGTTGAGGTGCCGCACAGTTCGCAGGTCACGGGGTGGTGCTCTCCTTCGGTCCGTCGAGTGCGGCGAGGATGGTTCGCACGTGCTTGCAGGGCAGGCCGTGGCAGGCCACCTGGACGCGCTCGGCAGCGGTCTCGGCCGCCAGCGCGCGCTTCTTCCACTCGTCGCCGCGCCGCCAGCCGCGCGAGGCGTTGTCGTACAGATCGTCAAGGTCGTCGTCGGTGATGCTGTCGGCGGTCTTCCGAGGCTTGCTCATGAGGCACCGCCCCGGTGCTTGAACTCCTTGCGCATGATCCGGTCGAACGCGATCAGTTCATCGGCGCTGATCGGCTCGCGGGTGCCCGCCGGGGAGATCAGGTCCGCCGGCCGAGCCGCGCGCTCCAGGAGCGCCCGGTACCGGCGGTCCTCGTCGGCACGGCTGCACTCCCGGAGCCCGGCGTCGACCGGCGCGAGCGACGCGGCGACCATCGTGATGCTGGTCCAGAGGGGAACGTGCCCCCAGGTCTGGACGGCACAGAAGGCGAGCCAGAGGAAGACGGCGCCGTACAGGGCGCACAGGATGCGGGCGAACCAGGTCATGAGACCTCCTTGGGCTTGGCGTGACGGCCGTGCTTCGGGGTGACGGTGTGGGGCGGGGGCGCGTGCCCGTGCCGGGCCCAGTGCGGGAGGTGCTGGCGCCTCAAGCGATGGGCGAGGTGGTCGAGCAGGTCGGGCAGGTCGAACGCCAGGAAGGCGAGGAACAGGGCACAGCAGACCGCGAACCAGAGGAGCCATTCGATGGGCGAGGCTGGCATCACAGGACCGCAGCGACGCGGGCGCCGAGCCACTGGGCGACGTTGACCGAGACAGCGTTCCCGGCCTGCATGGTCTGCTCGCCCTTGTTCCCGAGGACGATGTACTGCTCGGGGAAGCGCTGCGCGAGGAGCTGTTCACGCGGCTGGATCATCCGGTAGTGGCAGTCCTCCAGTGCGGGCGCCGGCGAGGCGATCGCGGCGGAGTCGACCGTGCCCAGGGTGTGCAGCGGCTCGGCCGTGGTCTTCGTGGCTGCGTTGCGGTACGGGATGACGAGCCAGTGGTGACGGCCCTTCGCCGTGACCGTGTCCACGGGGCGGGTGACGGGCTGCGCGGTGGAGTTGCGGCGCAGGGTGACGATGAACGAGTCGTCGGCCTGCGGGGGCACGGCGAGCGCGTGGCCGTCCCGTGCGGTGACGGTCCCAAAGGGCTCCGCGACGCTGCGCACCATGTCGACCGGGCGGGCGCCACCGCCGTAGTTCTTCACGTAGAACGCGCCGTTCGGCACCAGGACCGCGTCACCGATCTTCGCTGTGCGCGCGGCCAGCGGCGCCGCGTCCGCCGGGTACGCGCGGCCGTCGTGGCCGCCGTGATTGACGGTGAGGACCATGCGCTGGTCCCCGATGCGCTCCAGCCCAGCCTTGATCCGCTTGACCGTGTTCGCGGCCAGCGGCGGCAGCTTGTGCTGCGGACGGTCGGCGATGCGCACGCCGAGGTTCGACCAGTCGATGATCGACGCGGCCGGGCGCACGTAGGGCTCGACGATCGTGTGGCGGCAGCGGGACCCGTTGGGGCACCGGTACACGTACTGCTGGCCGTACTTGCCCAGCGGCCGGCCGCCCTGCTTCTTCCAGGACTGGACCGCGTTCACGGTCTCCTCGCACACCGGGCACCAGGCCCGCGGGCGGGGCTGCACGTCCGGCAGCGGGATGCCCACTCGGGTGCAGACGATGTAGATCCGGTCCCGCCACTGCGGCGCCGGGTCGTTGCCGTCCTCGTCCCCGGCGTGCGCCGAGGACAGAGACACGAATTGGATGTTGTAGCCCAGGGTCTTCATCCCGGCGAGCCACACGTCGAACAGCTCCCAGTCCGCGGCCTCCATCACGTTCTCCACGAGGACGGCCTTGTACCGGTGGACCTCGGTCGCGCGGATGACGTCCCAGAACGTGGCCCGGGTCCGCTCGAACGCGGCGCTGGCAACCGGCCCGAACTCCTCCAGGGCGAGCTGTCCGGCCCCGGGGGCGGTACGGCGGCGGCGCCCGCCGGCCGGGGACAACTCGGTGCAGATCGGGGAGGCCCACAGGATGTCCGTCTTGGGCAGGCGCCGCATGTCGTAGTTGTTGACGTCGGCGCACAGGTGGTCGGCGTCGGTGTGGTTCGCGGCATGGGTCTCGATGGCCCGCTGCCAGTGGTTCGCGGCCAGCTTGAGTTCCAGGCCCGCGGCGACGAGACCGGTGGACGAGCCGCCGGCGCCGCAGAAGATGTCGGTGAAGGTGAGGGACATGTCTGCCTCCGTGGTGTGATGGGTGGAGGGCCGGGCCTGATAGCGACAGGCCCGGCTCGTTACGCAGCGGGAGCGAGCAGGGAGTCGAGAACCGACGTCACGTGGTCGGTGTCGATCAGGTCGGCGATGTCCCCGGCGGTGGCCTGCCGAGGGACGGCGATCCCGCGGCGGCGGCAGAGTCCGATCTGCTTCGGGCTGGGCTTGCCCGAGCGCCAGCGGGCCCGGCGGTCGACGAACGCGCCCGGGGTCAGGACTCGTGCCTGCTGCTCCAGCCAGGCGAGGGCCTCGCCGAGCGGGCGGGCGGTGTCCTCGCGCGGCGGCTGCACGCCGGCCTCAGCTGTCCAGCGGCGCATCCGGTAGAGGCGTGAGCCCGGGTCCCGGACGAGGAACAGGACCATGGCGTTCGAGACGCGGATGAACCAGGTGCCAGCGGGCGTGCGCAGCCAGCGGATGGACGAGCCACCGAAGAGGTTGATCTCCTCGGCCGTGATCTGCGCGGCCAGCGCCCGGCGCTTCTCCGTGGCGGTGTGCTCCTCGGCGACCTGCCGCAGGCTCTTGCCCTCCTCCGCCTGGCCGATCTCCCGCTCGGTGAGGTCGACCATGCTGGCCAGCTTGTGGCGGGACGCGGCGCCCATGACGTCGAGCAGCAGAGCGTCCGTCTTGCCAGGCGCCGGGCGGAGACCGCGACCGACCATCTGCACGTACAGGCCGGGCGACTTGGTCGGGCGGGCGACGACGATGCACGACGTGTGCGGCGCGTCGAACCCCTCGGTCAGCACCATGCAGTTGGTGAGCACCTGGACGTCGCCAGCCACGTACCGGGCGAGGGTGGCGCGGCGCTCGTCACGGCCCATGTCGCCCCACACCGGGGCCGCGCTGATCCCGGCGACGGTGAGGGCGGCGGCGGCCTGCTGCGCGGTCGCCACGGTCGGCGTGAAGACGACACCCGCCCGATCGGCAGCGTGCTCGACGTACGCCTTGGCGATGGCGTCGAGCGCGCCCGAGTCCTCCAGCGCTTTGCCGAGCTGGCCGTCGACCAGATCGCCACCCCGGGTGCGCACCTTGTTCAGGTCGAGGGTGTCGACCGTGATGGCCTTGCCACGGACGTCGCAGAGGTAGCCGTCGCTGATCATGTCAAGGATGTCGAGGCGGAACACGACGTCCTGCCACACCTCAGCGAGGCCGCCGTCGGTACGCGTCATGGTCGCGGTGAAGCCGGCCACCGGGACCCCGTCGTAAGCCCCGAAGTGCCTGAGCACCTCCATGTAGCTCGCGGCGGCGGCGTGGTGGCACTCGTCCACGATGATCAGGCCGATGTCGCGGATGGCCTCGCGGCGCCGCTGTACGGCCAGGGTCTGGACGCTCGCCACGATCACGTCCGCGTCCTGGTGGTCGTTGCGCTTCGCCTTGACGATGCCGACCCGCAGCATCGGGTCGACTGCGAGCAGCTTGGAAGCGGCCTGCTCGATCAGCTCCTCACGGTGGGCGATGACGAGGACTCGTCGGCCGCCGAGGGCGTCGAGCATCTGGTGAGCCAGGTGGGAGAACACGACGGTTTTGCCAGCGCCGGTGGGCAGTACGACGGCCAACCGGTTCTGGCCGTCGGCCCATCCCTTGCGCAGGGCCTCGATGGCGTCGAGCTGGTAGGGGCGGGGGGTGAAGGACATGGAGCACCTCGATCCGGTGGAGAGGGGAGAGAGGGGGTACGCACTGCGTACCGGCTGCGTACCGGCTGCGTACCGGGGCAAAAGCGGGTCTGACCTGCCGTTATCTCTCTCTGGAGAGCTAGTGGTACGCAGGTACGCAGAAACAGACAGGGGTCTATGTGTGCGCGCTCGCACGCACGCGCCCGCACACACGCACACGCCTGAGGGGTGCCATTTCCGGGCGAGTGCGTACCGCCCCGAAAGCGGCATCCGGAATGCCTCTGACCTGCGGAGACTCGGGCAACGAGGTGGTACGCACTCGGTGCGTACCACCTCCGTGGCGGCCGTCATGCCGCCTCGTCCTCGTCGCCGAAGCTGACGCCCTTGGGCGTGAAGGCGAGGCACTTTGCGCGGACGCCGTCGAAACGGCGGGGCACGAGGTGCGCTGGCCGCTGGCTCTTCAGCGTCTTCAGGTACTCGGCATCGACCCAGCTACCGACCACCGCGTCGAGCGAGTAGCCGGCCGCTGCCAGGATCTGGCGGACCCGCTCAGGCAGGAGTGCGACCTCGGTGACGCTGTCCTTGGTGGACAGGACGCCGAGCCAACCGGAGTACGGGGGCTTGTCGTTCATAGCCGCGCGGGTGGCGCTGAACAGCTCGTGCGCGTGACCCGCCACGTACTCCCGCAGGACGTCGAGCGCCATGTCGGGCCGGTTGTCGGTCGGGCTGTGGGCGGTGAACAGGCTGCGCCACACGTCGTGTGAGAGCGGCTCGTACGGCAGGAGACCGGTTCGGCAGGCGAGCGTCTCGGCGAGCACCAGGGCGGCCACCATGGGCGCGCGCCGGTTGGTCATGTCGCCGCTGCCGCGGAACTCGTTGACCAGCGTGCGGTGGTGCTCCTTGAGCTTCTCCCTGCCGTTCGGCTGGGCGAGGCCGCTGAGGATGTACCGGATGAACTCCGGTCCTGCGTGCCCGTGGTTGGCGAGAACGCCCTCCCGGGCGGCTGCCGCCGTTGGGCCGCCTCCGTCACCGAATGGGGCGATCGTCGTCCCGAGGATGCGGGCCGCCGCGCCCTGGCTGGTGGTGAAGCTGAGCGCGGGCCGCTCGCCGGATGACAGGAGGATGGTCTCCCAGGGCAGCATGTTGCCGAACGCCCCGCCCGACCTGGCCTTGCCGTGGTTCATCGGGAGTTGGTAGAGCACCTCGTCAATGAGCGTGTCGTCGGTGACGGCCATCGTCTCGTCGAAGACCGTGAGCAGGCCACGCACGAGGTTGAGCCGTTTCTCGATCGCGTACAGCGTGGTGCGCCAGTTGGACATGGCGGAGGCGTGCTCGGACGGGTCGGCCCAGACGCTGAGCGCAACCTGGAGCGCGGTGGTCTTGCCCTTGGTCGAGCGGCTGGAGATGTCGAGGGTGAAGCTGTTGAGGCCGAGCGGCTTGAGCAGGGGGGCGGCGAGCGCGGCGGCGACGGCGACGCGCGGCACCGGGAATCCGGCGAGCGCGGCAACGGTGGCCTGCCAGTCCTCCAGCGTCCCTTTCCTGGCGTGTGCTCGGGCCGGGCCGCGCTGCTCCTCGAACGCGGTGTCGACCTTGATGCCGTCCTCGGGGGAGCTGACGAACGTGCCGTCGTCCTGCCAGCCGAGCCAGCGGGCCAACTGCTCGGACGGGATGCGGTGGACGTTCTCGGCCTCGAACTCGGCGAGCCACTTCTCGACGGCCCGAGCGTCGCCCTCGACTGCCGGGAGTCCGGCGGAGCCGAGGGTCTCGATCAGCTTCCGTCCGCGCTTGGCGGTCTCGCGGCTGACGATGCGGGAGATGCGGCGGGGCCGGCCGAGGCTGCGGTCGATCCAGGACAGCTCTACGTACTGGTCGCCCTCGGGGTCCTCGAAGGTGGCTGTCACCACCAGCGGGGCGAACGTCACGCGGTTCCAGTTCTCACCGCCCTGGCTGAGCACCTCGACGCCCCGCCCAGTGACCCGGTAGTCGTACGGCGTACGGACCGCGGGCGGGAGGCCGAACGTGTCGGCGTAGTCGAAGCCTTCTGAGTCACCAGCAGGCGCGTCGCCCTGCGGCCCCTGCTCCTCGTCCGCCCTGGCGTGCTCGTCCTCGGCCTCGTCCGGCGCCGAGGCAGGGGCAGGGTTCGCCGGGGCAGGGGCCGGACTCACGGCGTGCGCGGTGCTGGGCGCGCCGACGGTGGCCAGGTGCCGACTGCCGTAGCCCAGGCGGGCCAGCTCGCGGGCTGCGGCCTTGTGGTCGCCGCCGTGGTTGAGCAGGGCGTACGCGCCGAATTTCGAGTAGGGCGTCTCGCTCTGGAATTCAGAGCCGGTGGCGAAGACGAACAGGCGGTCGTGCTCGTCCTTGCCGGTCGTCGCCTTCACACCGCCTACGCCGTCCGCCCAACCCCAGTACGTCTCGCTGCCACGGGTGTGCATCGGCCGGAAGACGCCACGGAGGATGTCCTCCCAGGACCCGCGGACCTCGAAGTCGTCGCCGGGGCGCAGGCTTCCGTCGGGCCGGGGCGGCGCGGGGCGCGGCGCCGTCTTCGCCACCTCGGGCTGGGGGAGCTTGTCGACCATCCGGCAGACCTGCCGGATGGCGCCGACGGTCTCGGCGTCGAGGGTCGGGATGGAGCCGGGCCCGCCGGCCAGCCGGACGTACGGGCGCCCGGAGGCGTGGACCGTCCCGCCGGACGGTTCGACCAGGCCGTACCCGCCCTCACCGCGCGTCTCGATCAGGACGCGGACGATGCGAGCGTTCGGCTTCTCGCGGAGCCGCTGCCTCTCCTCGTCGGTGTACTCGTCCTCCTCGGCGAGCCGCGAAGCCAGCTTGGTGTTGCCGGGGACGTCGCCGCCCTCGACACGGAAGCGGAAGTGCCGGCCGCCGGACGGGGACTCGGTGACCCAGCCCGTGAGGATCGCCGCCCATGCCTCGCTGATCCGAGATCCGGACGCTTCCATGATCTCGGTGACGTCCTTGAGCAGGCCCTCGCGGATGGCGAGGCCCTCGAACTCGATCAGCTCCACGCCGCCGGACACCTGGCCGTAGACGACGGCGATGCCGCGGGGGCGGTCGCCTCCGAACCATCCGTCGTGCTGTTCGGGCGTGGTCCTGGTGACCTTGTGTTCGAGCCAGGAGACGGCCGGCTTCTTGGTGCCGTCCGCCTTGATGGGCAGGACGCAGAGGCCTGCGTCGTGCAGGTCGCGGGCAGCCGCCCGGAGTTCGGTGATCTGCGAGTCGGTCAAGGCTGCTCCCCCTGGTGGTACCGGGCGAGGTGCTCGGCCTTGACGGTCTTGGACCAGTCCGGGATAGCGGCGCCGTATACGGGGCCCTCGCGGCGCTGGAGGCAGTTGGGCCGGTGGCAGTCGTAGCGGGCGCGGCCGTGGTCCGCGTCGATGACGAGCAGGCCGACGACCTCGGGGGCGGCCGTGCGGCCCGGGGTGTCCCGGGCCTGCACGGCGGAGCTGGTCAACGTGCCACCGAGGAGGTGCGCGCGTGCCAGGCATCGACGGTCTCGACGTGTCCAGCAGTGGCGGAGGCTTGGAAGCTGGCGGCGAGCTGCTTCTCTTCCGCGCGCCGGGCAACGTCCTCGCGCATCTGAAGGAGGGAGACCGCGGGGTGCTGCCCCTCAGGGACGATCGCCATGGCGTCGCCGTTCGCGGCCCAGATGACGAAGGTCTTCGACGGCTGGTCCTCGGCCCCGGCGCGCGAGACGTGGAGTCGGATGTGCTGGAGCGCGGCGTACTGCCGCAGGGTCTCGCCGGCGAGGAGGTGCTGAACCCAGTCGAAGATGGACTCGGGCGCCCCGGTGATCCTGATCAGTTCGCCGATGGCGTCGAGGCACTCGGCGACGTCCGGCTCGGCGAGCAGCTTGCTCGCCTCGATGGCGGCCAGGGCGCGCGCGGCCTCGGGCGTGGTGGACGGCGTGACAGCCGTGGGAAGCTCAGCCATGAGCGGACCCCGTTCTCTACTTGCTGGCGCTTGTGGGTGCGGACTGCTCTGCTGACGGCGCCCCCGGCTGGACCCCGGGGGCGCCGTCGTTTTCGGTGGCGGGTGCCGACTGGACCTCGGCATCCGCGCGCTCGGTCAGTCCGAGGAAGGCGACGAGGTCGGCGCGGCGCACGCGGAACGCGCGGCCGAACGGGATGACCTCGATGGGGAACTGGCCGTCCTTGATGAGGGCGTAGCCGTTGGTTGGCCCGATGTTCATTGCGGCGAACGCGTCCTTCACGGACGGCATCGCGGGCAGGGCCAACACCTGCTCGGGGGAGTACGCGGCGGTCGTCATGCCGTCGCCTGTGCGGGGATGAACACGCGGCCATCCCGCTCCTGGCGGATCCACAGGACAAGCAACTTGACGCCGAGGGCGTCGGCGATGGCCTGTGCCTTGTGCTCCGGGACGATGCGCTGCGTCCCCGCCATCAGGCCGCCGATCGTGCCGTGTGCGACGCCAGCCTTGGCGGCGAGTTCGCGGCTCTTGATGGCCTCGCCATCGCCGGTGCGCTCCATGAGCGTCTTGAGTCGGTCACTGCTGACGACCGCGTACATCGTGGGTTCTTCGCTCACGTTCACTCCACGGGACAAAGCGTCCAGATTTCTGGACGACGTGAGTGTGAGCATCCCATTGCCTGAACGGATTGTCCAGCTTTCTGGATAGGGGGCGCGTGTCCGTAATCGGCCAATGACTCTTCGCTACCTAGCGGAGTCGTCCAGAATGCTGAACACTTCATCCAGGGGTTGCGATGGACGCCGCGCGTGACCTGCCCGTACGCCTACGTGAACCAGGTAAGGCCTGAACGACGCATGATTACCTCAGTCCACAGGAGTGGCAGGATGAGCCCCATGGCGGCCAATGACGACTCGGTCCAGAACCCTGAACGACGCACAGCGCTGGCGGATCTCATCCGCCGACGCCGGGAACAGTTGAAGCTGGGCATCGCGAGTTTCGCTGACAGGGCGGTCGACCCGGAGACCGGGACGGTCGTGAAGCGTGGCTGGATCCACCGCCTGGAGACCGGCGAGCCGGTGAAGAGTCCTGAGTTCGAGGAGCTGCGCGCCCTCGCGGTCGCCGCCGAGTTGCCGGTCGAACAGTTGCAGGACGCGGCCGGATCGCAGTTCCACGGACGTGACCCATTGAGGCACGGGACCGGCTCGTCCGCTTCGGTCGCGTACGTGAAGAAGATCGACCGGCTACCCGCAGAGCAGCGCGATCGACTGTTCGCCTTCATCGACAGCCTCGTGCCGCCGGACGACGCTGACGGATCGGTTCCGTCGAGCAAGGGTGAAGATCAATAACGCATGCGTTCCCCTCGGAATCACTCTGAGTGACTAATTCGTGCGGGGAGTACACAACCGGGTCGCGTGGTGCGATCATGTCCGAACACCCCGTACCTGGAGGGGTGCAGCTCTAAGTCCAAAATCGAACGCGCTTGCGGGAGATGGGGGAGACTGCATGGAGTCACCGGAGTCGCCTGAGGGCGAGCAGACCGATCCCAGCGGGCCGCAGGATGACGAACGGCCCGCTCGTCCCGCCCGAGCCTGGTACGTCTTCAGCGACGACCTCCCGGACGGCGAGATCCTCATGCCGATCTTCACTCAGCACGGAACGTTCATGGCCGTGCGACGAGGACACATGACTCAGGAACTCATGGACGAACTCAATGCGTCGTTGAGGCACCTGATCGGCACGGGTCTCTGGCAGCCTGGCGACGAGGGCAAGCCGCCCGAGCGAGAGGAGTAAGCGCCATGCCGTCTGCACGCCGGTCCGGAGGCATCACGAGACGATGCGAATGCCGCAATGCAGACGGAAAACTGCTGGGCAAGTCGTGCCCGCAGCTCAGCAAGAAGAACCACGGTTCCCTATCTCTGCGCCAGGAGTTGCCACCCGACGCAGACGGAAAGCGCCGCACCTTCCGGCGCACTGGCTACAGCAAGACGACGGACGCCTCGGCCGACCTCTCCCGGCTACAGGCGATCCTCGACCTCCCCAGCGACGACGACGCTGACGAGCAGCGTCGCGTCGGGGACTTCCTCGCGGACATCGCCCGCCGGCGCGAGAAGGTGCCCGACGTCGCCGAGGTGTCCCGCAAGTTGGGCATCGGCATCCCCCTGGACGGGCGGACAACGATCGGCGACTGGCTCGACAAGGTCATGGCCACCAAGGCGACCCGGGTCACGACGAACCACGGCTACGACAGCCACATCCGCGTCCACCTCAAGCCAGCCATCGGGCACCTCCGCCTGGACCGCTTGAACGTCGGCCACCTTGAGGACATGTTCGCGGCGATCGAGGATCGCAACGACGTGATCCGCGCTGAGAACGCGGCCCGCCGCGAGCAGGTCGAGCGCTGCAAGCGGGGCAAGCCTGGTGCGCCCAAGGCGGCCGAGCGCGCCCAGCTCGCGAAGGAGCGGGCCAAGCTCGCTGAGATGCCACCGTTCCGCCGGATCACCGGGCCGGCCACCAAGCAGGCCATCCGCCGCACGCTTCGCATGGCGCTGAACAAGGCCATGTCCAAGCAGCTCATCACCTTCAACGCGGCGGCCCACGTCGAGCTGGCCGCCGCCTCCCGCCCCAAGGGCAAGCTGTGGACCGAGGAGCGCGTAGAACGCTGGCGGGAGACCGGGGTCAAGCCCGGACCGGTCATGGTGTGGACGCCTGCCCAGCTTGGCGCCTTCCTCGACGCGGCCGAGACGGACCGGCTCTACGCCTTCTTCCATCTGATCTCCCACCACGGCCTGCGCCGCGGTGAAGGCGTAGGCCAGAGCTGGGCGGACTTCTCCCCGACGCGGAAGACCATCACCGTGGCGACCGAGATCGTGGTCGACGGATGGACGCCGATCGAGACGGAGCCCAAGACCGACGGGTCAGCCGGCGTGGTGAAGCTCGACGCGGGCACCGTGCGCGTTCTCCAGGAGCACCGCGAGCGGCAGCAGCGCGAGCGCGCGGCGTGGAACGCCCGGGCGGCGGAGCGCCGGGCCGCAGGCGAGGACGTCGCGGACTGGGCGGACACCGGGAAGATGTTCACGGCGGAGGACGGTTCCTGGCTGCACCCGGACGTCGTGTCCAAGGCGTTCCGTCGGATCGCGGATGGGGCCGGCCTTCCGCCCATCAACCTCCGCGACCTGCGCCACGGAGCGGCAGCCCTGGTGAAGGCTGGCGGCGGCGACATCGACGACGCGAGCAAGAAGCTGCGGCACTCCACGATCGTGCTCACGGCCGACACGTACATGGAGCTGTTCGAGGAGTACGAGGACGAGCTGACGGAGAAGGCGGCTGCTGTCGTGCCGCGCGCTCGGCGGGGACAGAGCGAGGCCCCGCCCTCGGTCGCTGTACCGGGGGCGGGGCCTGCCGCGTCGCAGCCAGCGAGCGCGGATGTGGATGGCTCCGACAGTACGGGCCAGCACTGACAACGGGGCCGCTGCCACGTAGACTTGGGCACCAGTGAAAGGGCTTCTGACCTGCGGGTCAGGGGCCCTTACTGCTGGCCCCGTGCTGGCCCGAAGGCCACGCAACGGCGCGATATGAGGCGATACGAGGCGACGTGAAGCCGTCGCGGTGAACGAACGCTAAACGCCTCTGACCAGCACGAAACGGCATGGCGCGAGTCTCGACAACACAGGGCGATACGGGGCGCGATGGGGAGACGGCAGACTTTTAATCCATTGGTTGTGGGTTCGAGTCCCACAGGGTCTACGGAAGGGCCCCCAGCTCAGAGGCGATCTGAGGTGGGGGCCTTGTTCGTTTTCGGGGTCAGAGTGATCGCGGGCTCGGCCAATGCTCGGCCGAAGTGCAGGCGATCAAGACATGGAGCGGCCCCGGCCAGGGACACGCTCCGGCCGGGGCCTGGTCCCGCTCACCCCCGATTCAGCCTGCGTACGGGGCGAGCGGGAACTGTCCTCCCGCTACCGATGATCCGCCGAACGCACCGGTAGCGGGAATCCTCAGCGGCGCCGGGGCTGTGAGTGGGTCGACCACCCGTAGGCGCTCGTGCCGCGCTCGGGCGCCGCCTGCACCGGCACGCGAACGCACGGGTTGCGGTGCAGGTAGGCGGTCTCTCCGGGGCCCGAGCCCGCGTGGATGGGCTCGGCGTCGTAGGGCTGGCCCGGGCGGATCGTCTTGTCGCAGCGTGCGCAGATCATCGGCGTCCGTCCTTCGCGGTAGGGGCCGGGGTGGCGAAGGCACCGTGGCAGCGGCACGTGCACGTCACGGTCAGGATCGGCGCCTCCCACGAGGGAGCGCCCTTCCGGCGGACGACTGCCGGGCCGCGACACCAGTCGTGCTCACCGAAGCCGCACTCCGGGGTCACGACAGCTCCGACAGCGGGATCAGGCCACGCTGCTCGCGGCACGGAGCGCACGCGTACAGAGCTATGGGCGGCGCACTGTTCCGCTCGATCGCGTCCACCAGGACCGCGGTCCCCGACGGGCCCTTGTGCCAGTGGCACCAGGTGGGGGCCTGCGGGCCGTCGGTGGGGCCTGCGGCTTGCGTAGGCTGCGGCATGTCGACTCCAACCAGTCGGCCGTCCCCGGGGCCGTTCGCGCGGTCGCCGGGCTTTTCTCTGCCTCCCGAGGCTAGGGACGCGGTGTACGCCACAGCCAGTAATGTTCACCAATGTTCATAGCAATCCGATCAACCAGTTCAGTGGCGCATTTGCTCTCTTGACCCCCTACCTCAGACGGCTGACTGTGGTGAACATCTGCGAACGCCCAGAGCGCCGGAGGAAGCGATGACGCTACGGTTCATCGGGATCGACCCCAACACGGGAACGGGCGAAAGCCCGACCGTCTGGGTCGACGACACCAAGAACGAGCTGGTCATCCAGGGATGGACGGCCGGCCCGGAACTCACGGCGGTATGTGCCGCGTTCGAGGTACCGGGTCACGCCGTCGGCATCCCCGAGCACGAGGCAGTAGTCCGCATCCCGGCCCGCATGGTGTCGATCCTGAGGAAGGCGTGCGATGACGCAGAGCGTGCCGAGCTTCGCTGATCTACTGGACAGCGCGGAGCGCACCGCCGTCCACCTGGAGATGCGCGACGCCTACGGAGTCGCGGGCGAGGCCGACGACTTCGAGCACTGGCGGCGCACGGGCGAGCGGGACACCGATCCAACCTCGCCGTACTGGGGGCCCTGGGTGGAACTCATCCGACGGACCGTCAGCCGCGGGGTCGTGGTCCGCCGGGCCCGCATCGTGTCCGAGCCCGTCAGCGACTACATCCGTTACGAGCACGCCGCTACCGAGGTCAACGTCCAGGCCGGCGAACAAGTCCGCTGGCTGCCCCGCCGCCGAGCCTCGGACATCGCGTTGCCCGGCAACGACTTCTGGCTCATCGACGGCCAGCTCATCCGGTGGAACCACTTCACCGGAGCCGGGGCATCGGGCGGTGGCGAGATGAGCAGTGATCCGGCCACGGCGAAGCTGTGCGCGGACGCATTCGAAACCGTGTGGGATCGGGCGATCCCGCACGAGCACTACGAGATCAGCTAGTACGAAAGGCGCCCTGGCCGGCTCATGCCTATCTCCCCGTCATCCTCCGCTCAGGCTGCGCGCGAGCGGGTCGCGGCACGGCTGCGTGACCTCCGCGCCGACGCGGGCATCACAGGTACTGAGCTGGCCAAGCGCTGCGGGTGGACGCACCCGAAGACGTCGCGCATCGAGAACGCGCGGACCCCGCCCACCCCGGAGGACATCCGCCGCTGGTGCCGTGCCTGCGACGCCGAGGGCGACGCCGCGGACATCATCGTCCAGTCGCGCGAGGCCGAGTCGCAGTACGTCGAGTGGCAGCGCAAGGTCCGGGCTGGGCTCGCCCGTCTCCAGGGCGGCTACGTGCAGCTGTACCAGTCGACCAGCCTGTTCCGGGTCTACTCGCCCACCCTCGTCCCCGGCCTGCTCCAGACCGAGGGCTACGCGCGGGCCCTGCTGTCCACGAACGCCCGCATCCTCGACATCCCCGACGATGCCGAGCAGGCTGCAGCTGCCCGACTTGAACGGTCGAAGATCATTCATGAGCCTGGGCGCCGGTTCGTCCTGCTGATCGAAGAGGGCGTCCTGCGCTTCCAGCTCGGCGACTCCGAGGCGATGGCCGCCCAGCTCGGGCACTTGTTGACTGCTGGCGCGCTGCCCGCCGTGTCGCTGGGCATCATCCCGAGCGCGACCCAGGAGCGCCGGCTGTGGCCGCAGGAGCTGTTCCACATGTACGACGACACCCTCGTCTCGGTGGAACTCCTCTCCGCTCAGGTCCGCGTCACCCAGCCCGGCGAGATCGCCCTGTACCTGAAGGCCTTCGAGGAACTCCGCGCCATGGCGGTGTACGGAGCCGACGCCCGGGCCCTGATCGTGAAGGCCATCGACGCCCTCCGCTGACCCGGGACGCGCCTGAGTTCGCGACGGGGTCAGCCCGCCGTCAGCTCGGTCAGTTCGGTCACGTCCGGCAGGGCCGGCAGGGGCAGGGTGTGCTGGGTCTGGAGGACCTTGGCTCGGAGGTAGTGGACGTTGTGGGCCGTGGTGAAGACGCCCGTCGGTACCCGGCGGGACACCGTGATGCCGAGGTCGCGGAGCTGCTCGGCCTTGTCGGGGTTGTTGGAGAGCAGGTCGAGCGTGCCGATGCCGAGCGCCCGGAGCATCTGCGCGGCGGCGGTGTAGTCACGGTCGTCCTCCGGCAGACCGAGCGCGGCGTTGGCGGCGTACGTGTCGAGCCCCTCGTCCTGGAGGGCGTACGCGTCGAGCTTGTTGTAGAGGCCGATGCCCCGCCCCTCCTGCCGCAGGTACAGCAGCACACCGCCCCGCTCGGCGATCCGCTCCACCGCCTCCCGGAGCTGCGGCCCGCAGTCACAGCGGGCCGAGCCGAAGACATCGCCGGTCAGGCACTCGGAGTGCAGCCGGACCAGCGGGTCGGTGCCCGGCTCGCCGATCACGACGGCCAGGTGTTCCCTGCCGTCGGCCAGCCCGTGGAAGGTGACGAGGTCCGCGTCGACGGAGTAACCGTCACCGAAGCGCAGGGGCACCCGGACGCGGGTGCGCACCGTGGCGATGGGGTGGTCGCGCATGTTGTCTCTCCGTCCGGCGGGGATGTGTGCGTACGGGACGGCGTCCCGGCCTGGGTGTGCCGAGGGTCTGCCTGCTTCAGATTTGAAGCAACCCGTCCGGAGTCAGACACTACATCCGCTTTAAAGTTCAAGCAATGGATTACAGGATGGGCGGCAGAGCAGCCCCCGACCCTGTCCCCGCCGCCCTCATGACGAGCAGGAACGCCGCCGCCACGGCAGATCCTCCCCGCCCGCCGCCGCGTCCTCGCCCTGGATGCCCCGCGTGATGACCCCGCAGATCTCCTCCAACTGGCCCACCTGCTCGGGGGTCAGTCGGTCGAAGACGGCGGCCCGGACCGTCGCGACGTGACCCGGCGCCACCTGCTCGACCAAGGCCAGCCCCGCGTCGGTGAGTACGGCCACGTGACCGCGCCGGTCGGTCGGACAGCCCTCACGGCGCACCGAGCCGTCCTTCTCCAGCCGCGTCACGGCGTACGTCAGCCGGCTGCGGGTGATCTTCAGCGTCTCGGCGAGGTCCGTCATCCGCAGCCGCCGCTCGGGCGCCTCGGACAGCCGGGCCAGGATGGAGTAGTAAAGGTGGGGCATGCCCGCCTCGGCCTGGAGCCCGCGGTCGATGGTGTCCTCCAGGAGGGAACTCGCGGAGACGTACGCGCGCCAGGCGCGCTGTTCGGCGGGGGAGAGCCAGCGGGTCGTCATGACCCCAGTCTAGGTATTGTTTAAAACTTGAACCACTGAACCACCGAGCCGCCGCATGAGCCGTCAGCGAATGTCCCCGGAGGAAACATCCCGATGCCCCGTCCCCACGTCCTGTTGTCCGCCGCCGTCTCCCTCGACGGCTTCCTGGACGACACCGGCCCCGAACGGCTGCTGCTCTCCGGCGCGGCCGACTTCGACCGGGTCGACGAGGTGCGGGCGTCCTGCGACGCGATCCTGATCGGCGCCGGCACCCTGCGCACCGACAACCCCCGCCTCCTGGTCAACTCCGCCGAGCGCCGCGCGGCCCGCGTCGCCGACGGGCGGCCCGCCTACCCGCTGAAGGTCACCGTCAGCGGCTCCGGCGACCTCGACCCCGAGGCGCTGTTCTGGCGCACGGGCGGGGAGAAGGTCCTCTACACGACCGACGAGGGCGCCCGGCGCGCCGCCGAACTGCTGAACGGCCTGCCCGGCGTCGACATCGTCCCGACCGGACCGGGACTCGACTGGCGGAAGCTGCTGGAACACCTGCGCGACGTGCGGGGTGTACGCCGGCTGATGGTCGAGGGCGGCGGACGCGTCCACACCCAGCTCGTCACGGAGGGCCTCGCCGACGAACTCCAGCTCGCCGTGGCGCCCCTGTTCGTCGGGCAGCCGGACGCGCCCCGGCTGTTCGGGCCCGGGGCCTATCCCCCCGGGCGGATGCGGCTCGTCGAGACCCGGCCGGTCGGGGACGTCGTCCTCATCCGCTACGTCCCCACCGCCCCCGGCACCGGCCGGACCGCCTCCGCCGCCGACGGCCGGTGGCTGGCCCTCGCCTGCGAGCTGGCGGCGGACTGCCCGCCCTCGGAGACCGCGTTCAGCGTGGGCGCGGTGGTGGTCGCGGCGGACGGCACCGAACTGGCCCGCGGCCACTCCCGCGAGGGCGCCGATCCCCTCGTACACGCCGAGGAGGCCGCCCTCGCCAAGATCGACCCGGCCGACCCGCGGCTGCCCGGTGCCACCGTCTACAGCAGCCTGGAGCCGTGCGCCCGCCGTGCCTCCCGGCCGGCCCCCTGCGCCCGGCTCATCCTCGACGCCGGTGTCCGCCGGGTCGTCACGGCCTGGCGCGAGCCCGACACCTTCGTCCCGGACGCCGACGGCAGCGCCCTCCTCACCTCCGCGGGCGCGGACGTCCTCCTCCTCCCCGAACACGAACACACCGCCAAGGCACCCAACCGGCACCTTCTGGCACCCCGGTAACCACGTGCGCCCCCCCGCCCCCGGGATGCCGTACACTGGTTCTTACGACGCGGGGTGGAGCAGCTCGGTAGCTCGCTGGGCTCATAACCCAGAGGTCGCAGGTTCAAATCCTGTCCCCGCTACTGAAGGCCAAGGGCCGGAACTCGGATTCACGAGTTCCGGCCCTTGGTGTTGGTACCTCTAGTCGGTCCCTCTAGTCGGTCCCTCTAGTCGGTCCCCCTTGTCGGTCCCCCTGCTGGTCCCCGCCGCCTGGTGGCCCGGAATCCCTCGGTCGGGCCACACCGGTCGCCCGGCGAGCGGGCTGCGGGTCTGCTGGACGGGTGGGTCAGCCAGGAGGTGAGGAGCGGGCCGGAGAACTCGACGACCGGGCCGACCGCCCGTCCCCCGGTGATCCGCGGGCGACGCGCGCATCCGCCCCCTCGGGCGACTCCGGGCACGGTCCGGCGGGCAGCCGCCCGGGCCGTATCTCCGTCGTGCGCGCGCTCGTCCGGGTGCTGCCCGTCCTGCTGGTCATCGCCGGGACCTGCTACGACTACTTCACCCCGGCCGGTTTCCCCGCCGCCCCCCTCTTCACCGCCGCCACACTGATCGCCGCACCCCTGTACTCGCTGCGCGGCACCGTCCTCACCGGCGTCGCCGCCGTCGGCGCGCTGCTCTTCGCGCACCTGCGGCTCGGCGTCGCCCTGCGCAGCGACGCGGTCACCGAGGTCGTCACCGTCGCCACCGCGGCCGCCCTCGCCGTCGTCGTCAACGTCCTCGTGCGGCGCAGCGACCAGCAGCTCGCCTCCGTCCGGGAGATCGCCGAGCTGGCGCAGCGGGCCGTGCTGCCCGAACCGCAGGCGCGCATCGACGGTCTCGACGTGGCCGCGCGCTACGAGGCGGCCCAGGCGGACGCGTTCATCGGCGGGGACCTGTACGCCGTGCAGGACACCCCGTACGGCGTGCGGCTGGTCGTCGGAGACGTGCGCGGCAAGGGGATGACGGCGGTCGCCGCCGTCGCCGTGGTCATCGGCGCGTTCCGCGAGGCGGCGGAGCAGGAGAGCACCCTGGAGGCGGTCGCGCAGCGGCTGGAGCGGGCGCTGAAGCGCGAGGGCGCCCGGCGCGCCAACCTCGACGCCGTCGAGGGGTTCACCACCGCCGTGCTCGTGGAGATCCCGCACGACGAGGAGGTCGTCCGCGTCGTCAACCGCGGGCATCCGCCGCCCCTGCTGCTGCACCCCGACGGCACGCTCCTCCCGCTCGCCGGCGGGCCCGCCGCGCTGCCGCTCGGGATGAGCGACCTGGCCGTCACCGCCGACCGGGCGGTCCCGGCCCGCTTCCCGCGCGGGGCGACCCTGCTGCTGCACACCGACGGCCTGTCCGAGGCCCGCAACGCGCGCGGCGAGTTCTACGACCCGGCCGCGCGGCTCGCCGGCCGGATCTTCGCGGGCCCCGAGGCGCTGCTGAACGCCCTCGCCGACGACGTCCGCCGGCACACGGGCGGCGCCCTCACCGACGACATGGCGCTGCTCGCCGTACGGCGCGGCTGACGGGCCCCTACGGCGCGGCTGACGGGCACGTACGGCGCGGCTGACAGGCACGGACGAGTCCGCCCGTCGGGCACGTACGGGTCCGTCCGGCCGTTGTCACGAGGGGTGACCGAACCGTGCCCCTCCGCATAACAACTGACATACCGTCAGACCTGTGTGCTCCGGTGCGGCGCGGTCAACTCGCCCGTCTTTCACCGCCCCTGACCCCAAAGTCCTGGCCAAAAACCGTTAACGATCACTCAGAACAGCTTGGAAAGAGGTAGCCGGGTCTATTAACGTTCGATAACGCAGCGCGGTCGTCCCAGCCGTCACAAGAGACGGCTCCGTGCGCACGCGCCGAATCCCGCAAGGGAACCGGGGAACCACCAACTTGGGGTGAATCGAGCGGATCTCCGCCGTGGAGACACGGTGGGTATACGCGCGTAGGAGACCTTCCTGCTCCGAACCCGTCAGCTAACCCGGTAGGCGAGAAGGAAGGAAAGGAGTGCGCCCACGTGGCGTCCAACCGGCCTGCCCAGCCAACCTCGTTCGCACCGGATGACCCCCAGTCCTTCGGCTTCGCCTACGGCAAGGACGAGGGCCCCTGGGAGGAGTGGAACCCCACCGAGGATTCCGTCCGCCCGGTCCGTGGCCGGCACCGCGTGGGAAAGCAGCGCGGCGGAGGACTCGCCCGCAGCTCCACGGTCCTCGGCGTCGGAGTCATCGCCGCCGTCGGCGCCGGTGGCATGGCCACGGCCGCGCCCGGCAAGGCGCCCGTCTCCATCTCACTGCCCGACCTCTCCTCGGTCACCCACTCCGCCAAAGCGCTGATCAGCGACGGCGCGGACGCGGCACCCGAGGGTTCCACGACACCGCTCACCGGCGCCGGACTGACCACCGAGGACGCCGCCCAGGGCAGCACGGACGCCGGTGAGGCACTGCGCGCCCGCATCATGCAGCAGGCCGAGTCGCAGCAGAACCAGGTCGACAGCGCCGCCCAGAAGGCGGCCGAGGCCGCCGCCGCGAAGCAGGCCGTCGCCCTCGCCACCAAGCAGCAGGACGCCGCGAAGGCCAAGGCCGCCGCCGCGAAGGAGAAGGCGGAGGAGGAGGCCAAGGCGAAGGCCGAGGCCGAGCGGCTCGCCGAGCTGGCCAAGAGCTACACGCTGCCGACCTCCTCGTACACCCTGACCTCGCGCTTCGGCGAGGCCGGTGCCCTGTGGTCCTCCGGCTACCACACGGGTCTCGACTTCGCCGCGCCCACCGGCACGCTGATCAAGGCGATCCACAGCGCCACCGTCACCGAGGCGGGCTGGGCCGGCGCGTACGGCTACCGCACGATCCTCACCCTGGACGACGGCACCGAACTCTGGTTCTGCCACCAGTCGTCGATCAGCGTCACCGCCGGCCAGAAGGTCGCCACCGGTGACGTGATCGGGCGGGTGGGCGCGACCGGCAACGTGACCGGGCCGCACCTGCACCTGGAGGTCCACCCCGGCGGCGCCGCCACCGGCGTCGACCCGATGGCCTGGCTCCAGAGCAAGGGGCTCAATCCCTGATCCCCGGGGGCCTCGCCGGCTCTGACCTCCAGGGTTCCTGGATAGCCCGATAGCCCGATAGCCCGATCGCCGGATAGCCGGATAGCAGCCCCTGGTCCCCGGCGTGCCCGGATACGAGGGGCGTGCGGGGCGCGGGTGGAATACCGGCATCCCGTGCGGGCGTTGGACCCGGGCATGACTTCTCTTCGCAAGCTCGGCTCATCCGACCTCGAGGTCTTCCCGCTCTCCCTCGGCGGCAACGTCTTCGGCTGGACGGCGGACGAGACCCAGTCCTTCGCCGTGCTCGACGCCTACACGGCGGCCGGCGGCAACTTCCTCGACACCGCCGACGCGTACTCGGCGTGGGTCGACGGCAACGAGGGCGGCGAGTCCGAGACCATCATCGGCAAGTGGCTCAAGGCCCGCGGCAACCGCGCGGACGTCGTCATCGCGACGAAGGTCAGCCAGCACCCCGCCTACCCCGGCCTCTCCGGCGCCAACATCAAGGCCGCCGCCGACGCCTCGCTGCGCCGCCTCGGCACCGACCACATCGACCTCTACTACACGCACTACGACAAGACCGAGGTGCCGGTCGAGGAGATCATCGGGGCCCTGGACGAGCTGGTGAAGGCCGGCAAGGTGCGGCACATCGCCGCCTCCAACATCTCCCCGGAGCGGCTCCAGGAGTCCCTGGAGTTCTCCGACCGCGAGGGCCTCGCCCGCTACGTCGCCCTCCAGCCGCACTACAACCTGGTCGCGCGCGACACCTACGAGGGCCCCCTGCGCGAGGTCGCCTCCCGCGCGGGCCTCGCCGCGGTGCCCTACTACGCGCTGGCCTCCGGCTTCCTCACCGGCAAGTACCGTCCGGGTACGACCGTCGACTCGGCCCGCGCCGCGGGCGCCTCCAAGCACCTGGAGACGGAGCGCGGGCAGCGGGTCCTCACCGCGCTGGACGAGATCGCCGAGGCGCACAACACCGCCGTACCGACCGTGGCCCTCGCCTGGCTCGCCGCCCAGCCGACCGTCGCCGCGCCGATCGCCTCCGCCCGCACGGTGGAGCAGCTCCCGGCCCTGCTGGGCGTCGCGGACCTGTCCCTGACGGACGCCGAGCTGTCCCGGCTGACCGAGGCGTCGGCGTAACGCCCGGCATAGCACCTGGCACACCGCCCGGCATGACGTCCGGCACGACGTCAGGCACACCGCCCGGCGCAACACCTGGGTGAGCCGAACCGAAGTCAGCCCAGCCAAGCCCCCGCCCTGCCCCGCCTCGCCCGTCACGGGTGCGGGGATCTAGGGCGTGTCGTTTGGATCATGTGGCGGGTCGCGGGGCAGGGCACGCACATCTGCGGCGTTGTCGTCGGTTGCCGACGCTCCGCGTCGTCGCCCTCCTCCGCCTTGCAGCTGCACGCACCCTGCCCCGCTCGGCCCAGCCGACAAGGCGCCGCACTCCGGCGCCACCTGATCCAAACGACACGCCCTAGGTGCGGTACGGGTGCGCGTCGTACGTCGGGTACGGATTCGGGTCGTACGCCGCGTACGGGGACGGGTGCGGATGCGGGAACGGCACCGGTGGCTGGTGGTACGGCTGTCCCGGCGGGGCGGCGTAGCCGTAGCCGTGCGCCGGCCAGGGCGGTGGCGCGGGTAGCGGGGCGGTCATGGCCGCCGCGTAGGCGAGGGACGGGCGGGCGACCTCCCGGCGGCGCCACAGCTCGTGCAGCAGCTCCCGCTCCCGTACGACGAAGTCGGCGCCCGCGCGGCCCCGCCGCCCCCGGTGCCGCAGGAACGCCAGCGAGGTCGCGTACGCCTCGTACTCGGCGACCGCGCGGGCCGCAGCCTTCCCCCAGCGCTGCCCGGCGTAGTCCCGCGCGAGCCGCCGGGCCCGCATCGAGCCGAGGACGTAGGGCTCGGCGGTGCCCAGCCAGCCGGCCGCGCTGTAGGCGGGCAGTTCGGTGCGGACGGTGCGCAGCTCGCGCTGCCGGGTCCAGACGACCAGCCAGGTCAGCAGCCCGAACGCGGGCACCATGAAGGCCGCGTAGACCGCGAAGAAGCCGTACTCCCCGAAGTCCGAGGAGCTGTTCCACACCGAGTGCATCCCCATCGCGAGCAGCAGTCCGGCGAGCGGGAACAGGGTGCGGCGCACGTGCTGGCGCTCGGCGGACAGGGCCGCGGCGCCGAAGCCGATGCCGGTCAGCACGGTGAACAGGGGGTGCGCGAAGGGTGACATCACCACGCGGACGAAGAAGGTCGCGGCGGTCACCGAGGTCAGACCGCTGCCGCCGCTGAGCCGGTCGGTGCCGAAGGCGGTGCCGAGGTAGAGGATGTTCTCGGTGAACGCGAAGCCGGTGGCGGTGATTCCGGCGATGACGACGCCGTCCACGATCCCGGTGAAGTCCCGTCTGCGGAAGAGGAACACCAGCAGGACGGCCGCCGCCTTCGCCGACTCCTCGACGACGGGCGCTATGACGGTCGCGCCGAGCGTGTCGGCGCTGGAGGGGTCCGCGGTCGCGGTGGCTATCCACCGGGTGGCGAAGCTGTTGGCGACGATCGCTATGAGCGCCGCCGCGCAGGCGCCCCAGGCGAAGGCGAACACCAGGTTGCGCCAGGGGCCCGGCTCGACCCGGTCCAGCCACCGGAAGGCGGCTGTCAGCAGCGGCACCGGGAACACGGCGAGGCCGAGCCCCACCAAAAAGCCCTCGGTGCCGGTCTGCTGCCGGACGAGCGCCAGGATGACGAGGCCGGACAGCGCGAGCAGGGTGGTCAGTGCTCCGTACCGCACCCAGCGCCGCTGCCACCAGTGCGGATGGCGCAGCGCATGCCCGGCGGGGCCGCCGGGCTGTGCGGGGTACGGAGGACTGGTGGCCACGGCATTGACCCTAACGAGGGAGGGCGTGGCCCGCGACGGTGCCCGGGGTCGTCCTGGTGTGCGAGAACCGGGGGACGCCGGACGGCTTCGCGCGGGTCAGGTGCCCGGAGTGTGCTGGTCTCGGCGCGGTACGCGGCGGAAGAGGAGGTCGTTCACGACATGACCCTTGTCCAGTCCCTGGCCCTCGAAACGGGTCAGCGGCCGGAACTCCGGACGCGGCGCGAAACCGCCGTCCGGCCGGGTGTTCTCGAAGTCGGGGTGCGCGCTCAGCACTTCGAGCATCTGTTCGGCGTACGGCTCCCAGTCGGTCGCGCAGTGCACGAGGGCACCCGGCTTGAGGCGGGTCGCGGCGAGGTCGAGGAACTCCGGCTGGATGAGCCGCCGCTTGTGGTGCCGCTTCTTGGGCCACGGGTCGGGGAAAAAGACCCGCAGTCCGTCCAGGGAGGCGGGCGCGAGCATCTCGCGGAGCAGGATGATCGCGTCGCCGTTCGCGACCCGGATGTTGGTCAGGCCGTTGCGCTCGGCGAGGCCCAGCAGGTTTCCCTGGCCGGGGGTGTGCACGTCCACGGCGAGGATTCCGGTGCCCGGGTCCTCGGCCGCCATCTGCGCGGTGGCCTCGCCCATGCCGAAGCCGATCTCCAGCACGACGGGCAGGTCGGCCCCGAACAGCTCCGCGAGGTCGAGCGTGCGCTGCCCGTCGATGTCCAGCCCCCACGTGGGCCACAGCCGCCGCAAGGCATCGCCCTGCCCGGTGGTGACCCGGCTCCGGCGCGGCTGGAAGCTGCGGATGCGCCGCTCGAAGTGCGATCCGGCGGGGTCGGCCCGCGGGCCGTCGGGGAACCGGGGCTCGCCCTTGGCGCGGGGGTGACGCGGCGAGCCGTCCTCGGCGGAGGCGGGCCGGGTCTCTTCGGAGGAGTCGAGGAAGTCAGACACAGTGCCGTCGATTTTACGGGGGCGGGTTCAGTCCGTCGTCAGGGCGGCCAGGGCCCGGCGGGCGACCTCGCGGCCGATCGGCAGGGACGCGGTCGCCGCGGGGGACGGCGCGTTCAGGACGTGGACCGTGCGGGGGCCCTCCTTGATCAGGAAGTCGTCGACCAGGGTGCCGTCCCGCAGGACCGCCTGGGCGCGGACGCCGGCCGCGGCGGGCAGCAGGTCGTCCGGGGTGACCGCGGGCAGCAGCCGGCGCACCGCCTCGGTGAACGCCGCCTTGGACACCGATCTCCGAAGCTCGCCCGCGCCGTACCGCCAGTGGCGGCGGGCTATCCGCCAGGAACCCGGCCAGGCCAGCGTGGCGCCCAGCTCGCGGGGGCGGATCACGCCCCACCCGTACCCCTCCCGGGCCAGCGCGGGCACCGCGTTCGGCCCGATGTGGACGCTGCCGTCGATGCCCCGGGTGAGATGGACGCCGAGGAAGGGGAAGGCCGGGTCGGGCACCGGATAGACCAGGCCGCGGACCAGCTCCGGCCGCGCCAGGGTGAAGTACTCACCCCGGAAGGGCACGATCCGCATCTCCGGGTCGTCCCCCGTGAGGCGGGCGGTCTCGTCGCAGTGCAGTCCCGCGCAGTTCACCAGGACCCGGCCGCGCACGATCGTGCCGTCGGCGGTGCGGACGGCGGCGCCGAGGCCGGGGCGCCGGTCGATCCGTACGACGTCCGCGCCGTACCGGATGTCGGCGCCGGAGGCCTCCGCGAGCCGGCGGGCCACCGCCCCGTAGTCGCAGACGCCGGTGGTGCCGACGTGGATGGCGGCGAGGCCGCGCACCTCGGGCTCGGCCTCGGCGATCTGGGCGGGGCCCAGCTCCCGGACCGGAATGCCGTTCTCCCTGCCGCGCTGGACCAGGGCGTGCAGGCGGGGCAGCTCGGCCTTCTCCGTCGCGACGATCAGCTTGCCGGTCACCGCGTGCGGGATGTCGTACTCCGCGCAGAACTTGACCATCTCGGCGGCGCCCCGCACCGCGTAGCGCGCCTTCAGGGAGCCGGGCCGGTAGTAGACGCCGCTGTGGATCACTCCGCTGTTGCGGCCCGTCTGGTGCCGGGCCGGGCCCTGCTCCTTCTCCAGGACCGTGACCCGGGTGCCAGGCGCCGCGCGCGTGACGGCATAGGCCGTCGACAGGCCGACGATTCCGCCGCCGATCACCAGCACATCGCAGTCGTAGGCACTCCGCACCCGCACCACCTCCCGGCTTCGATAGTGCACTGCGCCACTGACAATGCCCTCAAACCCGAGAATCACGCCCCGCCGCGTGCCGAGGCCGGGGCTCCGAGCCCGGCGCCCCCCGCGCCCCGCTGAGTCCTGGCGGATGGCTTCCGCCGTCCGGCTCGGGCCGCTCGGCTGCCGCCTGGCTTCCGCCGCCCGGCTTCCGCTGCTCGGCTGCCGCCGCCTGGTTCCCGCCGGCTGGCTTCCCTTGCGGGCCTTCCGGTGACGGGCTTCCGCCGCCCGGCTCCCGGCACGGCGCGGCTCCGCCGGCTCTCGCCGGGGCGCGGTGGCGGGGCGCGGTGGCGAGAGTGGCAGCGGGACGGGCCTCCCGTGGCTACGCCCTGCTCACGCCGGGGCCATCAGCAGTGGCCGGGCCCGCTCGCGCAGTTCCACCACCCGCGGCTCGTCCCCGTACGGCTCCAGGCGGTGCAGCAGGTCCTTCACGTACTCGGTGGTGCGCGCGGAGGAGATGCGCCCCGCGACCTCCACCGCGCGGACGCCCTGTTCGCAGGCCGCGTCGAGGTTGCCCGACTCCAGTTCGGCGACCGCGGACACCACCAGGCGCAGTCCGTGCGAGCGGACGAACTCCTCGGTCGGCTGGGAGAGCGCCTGCTCGGTGAAGCGGCGCACCTGGCGGGGCGCCTTCAGGTCGCGGTAGCACTCGGCGGCGTCGGCCGCGAAGCGGTCGTACGAGTAGAAGCCGAGCCAGGACGGGTCGTGGTCGCCGTCCCGGGCGCGCTCCAGCCAGCCCTCGGCCGCCTTCAGGGCCGCGCCGGCCGCCTGGGCGTCACCCGCGCGCGCGTGGGCGCGTGCCTCGACCAGCCGGAAGAAGCTCATCGTGCGCGCCGTGGCGAGGCCCCGGTTGCGCTCCAGGGCGGCCTGGGCGAGGTCGACGCCCTCGTCGCCGAAGCCCCGGTAGGTCGCCTGGAGGGACATGGAGGCCAGGACGTAGCCCCCGAGGGGGACGTCGGCGGCGGCGCGGGCCAGGCGCAGGGCCTGGATGTAGTAGCGCTGCGCCGCCTCCTGCTGGCCGGTGTCGAAGGCCATCCAGCCGGCGAGGCGGGTGAGTTCGGCGGAGGCGCCGAACAGGGCGCGGCCGACCTCGTCGGAATAGGAGCCGAGCAGCAGCGGAGCCGCCTCGACCCGCAGACATTCGGGCACCATGGACGAACGCCAGTCGCCGCCTCCGTACTTGGAGTCCCAGCGCCTGGCGTCCTCGGCTGCCTCCCGCAGCTTCAGCACATCGCTGTGGCCGACTTTCAGCGGTGCTCCGGAGTCCTCACCGGGACTCACGTCGCGCGCCACCGAACTGTCGGCCGGGGTTATCAGCCATCGGGACGCGGGGGTCGCATAGGCGCTCACGGCGAAGGAACCGGCCAGCGACTGCCAGATCCCGCCGCCGGCTCTGCGCCCGGCGAGGTCGAGACGGTACAGCTCGGTCGCCGACCGCACCGCCTGCCCGACGTCCCGGGGGAAGGCGAGACCCACCTCAGGCGCCGGGTCGGCGTCGGCCAGGCCGATCTCGTGCAGCGGCACCGGACGGCCGAGCTTCTGGCCGATGGCCGCCGCGATGAGGTGGGGCGCGGCACCCTGCGGCACCATGCCCTTTGACACCCAGCGCGCCACCGACGTCTTGTCGTAGCGAAGAGTCAACCCGCGTTGAGCGCCAAGGTCGTTGACGCGACGCGCGAGTCCTGCGTTGCTGATTCCCGCGAGGGCGAGAACGGCGCCGAGTTTTTCGTTCGGCCCGCGTTGCTCCCTGGACATGCGCCACCCCTCGACACAGACGGCTGCCGCACTGGCATAACCACGCGGCATTCGTAAACCCAGCGTAGTTCGCCCGATCCCCAGCGTTAAGGGGCGTAGGTCCGGTTGGCGGGATTGTGGTCCGTACGACTGTACGGACGGTCGCGGCGTGCTCCTGGTGTGTGGCCGTGCGCCCGTGCGTGCGCTCTTCTCCGGCCACCGGGGGAGCGCTTCCATGGATCGTGCGTGGGTCGGCCCGCTGTACTGGATCCAGTGGGCTGGGGGACACCGCCGCCTACATCCCCGCGGGCGGCGGACCGGTCCGGGAGGCGAACTCCGCCTCCCGGACTGTGCGTTGGGAAGCGGTGCGCAGGGCCTGTACGGAGCGTGTCCGAAGGTGTCCAGCCAGCGTCGATTTGGCCGAAAATCGACGGTCGCTTCCGCGGGTGATCAGCCCTCTCACTACCGCAGTTGAGGGCGCGAAGGGCGTCTTGGGGGAGCGTATCGGGGGCGCATTCACGTCGGCCCGTCGGGTGCGGGGTGGCCCGCCGGGAGCCGGGCCCCGGACAAGTGCGGTGCCCGCGCGGGCCGTTCGGCCGGGGTCCGGAGAAGCGCGTGGGGCGCGGCGCCCGTTCGGCCGGGCGTGGCGGTCCGGCCACGCGCCACCCCGTGAAGTCCCCCATGGAGGACGGCTTTTGTCGGAAGTGTGACACCCTGTGGCGGCGCGAGCGGATGCACGGGGGCGCACTTCGGGGAGCGCAAGCCGCCGCAGGGGCCCTCCCGCACGCTTCCTTCGTGGCAGCATGGTGCCGAGTTCGTACGTGCACTGGTTGTCCACAGCCTGTGGAGGCGGCGATGCGATGGTTGGTGGGGTGGAGCAGCACCGTCGCCAGAGCGCCTGAGATCGGCTCGGCGGGCGCCACCGGCAACGACGGCGAGACCGTGCACCCCGTGGGCTCCCACCTCCTGTGGGGCGACCCCGATCCGCTCTGGGCCGTCGGCGACTGGCGCCCTGACGAGGTACGGGTGGTCCAGGCCGACGCCGAGAACCGCATGGCCGTCCTCGGCACCTGCGGCGCCTCCGACGAAGAGCTGCGGGTCGGCCTGTTCGCCGCGCGCGGCGGAGCGCTGCGCCACCTCACCAACTGGCCCGGCAGCTACACCGCCGTCGTCCAGGCCGGCCGCCGCGTCACCGTCTGCGGCGATCTCGCGGGCGCCCGGCCGGTGTTCTACACCCCCTGGGCGGGCGGTACGGCGTACGCCACCGCCGCGCTGCCGCTCGCCGACCTCATCGAGGCCAACCTCGACTTCGGGCACCTCGCCGCCCTGCTCGCCGCCCCCGACGTACCGGCCGCCGTGCACGACTCCACCCCCTACGAAGGCGTCCGGCGCGTCCCTCCGGGGCACACCCTCATCCTGCGCGCCGGGGCCCGCGAGATCGCCGGCTACGAGCCTGTCGCCTCCCTCGCCGTGGCGGCGCCCGCTGCCGACCCCGACCGCGCGGTCGACGCCGTACGGGACGCCCTCGTGGAGGCCGTACGCACCCGGCTCTCCGCACCCCGCCATGTGCCCGGCGCCGACGTGGACCCCGGGCCCGTGCCCGGCATGGGACCCGCCGAACGGCGTGCCGCGCGCGGGATGCCCGTCCCCGGGATCGGCGCCGACCTCTCCGGAGGGCCCGCCTCGGCCACCCTCGCCCTGCTCGCCGCCGGGCTGCCCGGCGCGCCCGGCACCGTCCTCGGACACGGCACCGGCGCCGGTGAGCGGCTCCTCGCCGTGACCTTCAACGACCTCGCCGTCCCCGGCCGCGAAGCCGAGGTGGAGCGGGCCGGCGCGCTCGCCGCCAACCCCCGGCTGCACCACGTCGTCGTCGCCGGCGGCGAGGGGACGCTGCCCTACGCCGACCTGGACGGCCCCCTGACCGACGAGCCCGCCTCCTCCCTGGTGACGGCGGCCCGGCACCGCGCGCGGCTCGCCTCCGGCAGCGCGGACCACTTCACCGGCTACGGCGCGCGGCAGGTCCTCGACGCCCACCCCGCGCGGCTCGCCGATCTCCTCATGGACCGCAAAAGACGCCACCTGGTACGGCCCGTCGCCGCGCTGACCAAGGCCGACGGCTCCGTCATGGTCCCCGCGCGCGTGTACGGCGCCGCCCGCAAACTCGCCCGCACCCCGTACCGCACCGGCGTCGACGGCCTCGCCGACCGCCTGCTGCACCGGCGGTTCGACGAGCCCGGCGGCGCGGTGGGCGCCTCGCTCGCCGCCCTGAGCTGGGCGAGACCCGGGCCGGCCGCGCGGTGGCTGACCGGCGAGGCGCTGGCTGAAGTATCGGTTCGCCTGGGAGGTGTCGGAGGGCGCCTCAACGTCGGCCCCGGGCAGCGGCCCGGCGACTTCCGCGCCCGCGCCGCGCTCGCCCGGCACGCCGCGGACGTCCGCATCCTGGAGCAGGCCGCCGAGATCCGCTTCCAGCGGCTGCACACGCCGTTCCTCGACAACCAGGTCGTCCGGGCCTGCCGTGCGCTGCCCGAGGCGCTGCGGGTGCAGCCGGGGGCGCGGGCGGCGATCTTGCGTACGGTGCTGGAGGGGGCCGGGGTGGCGGATCTTCCCCCCGGGTGGGGTGCGCCCTCCCATGCCTCCGCCGCCGCGGCGGCGCGCACCGGGCTGCGGGTCGCCGTCGACTCCCTGGTCGACCTCTTCGACACGCCGCTGCTCGCGCAGGCGGGGCTCGTGGAGGCCCGCGTCGTCCGCAAGGCGCTGCGTTCCGCCGCCGAGGGGGCGCCGGTGCCGCTCGACGGGCTGGCCGACCTGGTGGCCCTCGAAGTCTGGCTCCGCCGCCTGCTCGCCCGGCGCGGCACCTGCTGGACGGGCACGCCGGCCCGCCAGCGGGCGGTCCCGGCGGGGATCGTGCGGGAGGGGCGGGCGCTGGAGCGCCGCTGAGGGTTCGCCGCACCGCGCCGCACCGCGCTGCGTCGGCCGTCGTGGGTTGGCTCCGGTGGGGGGGGGTCGGGGCCGTGCCAGTACATCCGTCCGTCGCCGTTGGATCAGACGTGGGTGAGGAACACCAGGCTGCTCGATCCGGCACGGCCCCTTACGCCGGATGCGGGCAGGAAATCCAGCCCCTCCGGCGTTTGAGGAGCGGGGGGCCGGGGGGGGCGGAGCCCCCCGGGTGCGGGACGGGTAGGGGCGGAGGGGGCG
This sequence comes from Streptomyces sp. NPDC007084, assembly GCF_040703595.1. Lineage (NCBI taxonomy): Bacteria > Bacillati > Actinomycetota > Actinomycetes > Kitasatosporales > Streptomycetaceae > Streptomyces > Streptomyces sp. NPDC007084. The sequence continues at coordinate 13,659 of NZ_JBEYFY010000001.1, read as the reverse complement.
AAAGACGTTGTGGCGTGGCGGGGTACGGGCAGCGGGCCGGCGGGCTCGCCGGGGGAGGGCGTGACCCGGGAGCGCGGGGGCGGGGAGAATGGGCGTGTGCGGTACAGGATTCTGGGGGTCACCCAGGTGGAGGACGACCGGGGCACCCTGCTGACCCCCGGCGGCCCCCGCCTCCGCACCCTCCTCACAACCCTCGCCCGCCACCCCTCACGAACCACCGGCCAGGACACCCTGATCGACGCGGTGTGGGGCGACGACCCACCCCAGGACGCGCCGGCCGCCCTCCAGGCCCTGATCGGCCGCCTCCGCAGGGCGATCGGCAAGGACACGATCACCTCGGAACCCGGCGGCTACCGCCTCCACGCCACCCGCGAGGACGTCGACCTGTACGTGTTCGAGCGCCTCGTCGCCGAGGGCAGGACGGCGCTGGACCAGGGTGACGCCCCCGCCGCCGCCAGCCGCCTCCGCGAGGCCCTCGCCCTGTGGCGCGGCCCCGCCCTCGCGGACCTCCCCGACCGCACGGCGGCGACCCGCCCGGAGGCCCTCCGGCTGGAAGCGACCCGCAGCCGCGTCGAGGCGGACCTGCGGCTCGGCCGCGCCGCCGACCTCGTACCGGAGCTGAAGGAGCTGACCGCGGAGCACCCGTACGACGAGGCGCTGCACGTGCTGCACATCCGCGCCCTGTACGAGGCGGGCCGCGGGGCGGACGCGCTGGCCGCGTACGAGGAGGTGCGCCGCGCGCTGTCGGACGGACTCGGCGCCGACCCGGGGCCGGAACTCCGCGCTCTGCATGCGGCGTTGCTGGACCAGGGGGGTGCTCAGGGGCGGGAGGGCGCGGGTGCCGGTTCCGGAGGCAGGAGTTCCGGGCGTGCCGGCTCCGGAGGCCACGGTTCCGGGAGTGACGGTTCCGGAGGGCAGAGTTCCGCTGGTGCTGGTGCTGGTGCTGGTGCTGGTGCTGGTGCTGGTGCTGGTGCCGGTGCCGGTGCCGGTGCTGGTTCCGGAATCTATGGTTCCGAGGGCGGTGTGCGGTCCGGGGTGGCTGTCCCGCCGGGCTCCGCGGACCTGCCCCGCGACCGGCCGACCGGCAACATCCGTCCGCGCCTTAACTCGTTCGTGGGGCGGGAACCGGAGGTGGGCGCGATCCGTTCGGATGTGCAGAGGGCCCGCCTGGTCACGCTGACCGGACCAGGTGGTTCGGGAAAGACCCGCCTCGCCGAGGAAGCCGCCGCCGGGCTTCCGCAGGCGTGGCTGGTCGAGCTGGCCCCGCTCGACCGGCCCGAGGCGGTCCCGGGCGCGGTGGTCAGCGCCCTCGGTCTGCGCGAAACCGCGCTGATCACCAACGAGATGACGACGGCGCAGACCGACCCGGTCGCGCTCCTCGTCGAGTACTGCGCGACGCGCAGCCGACTCCTGGTCCTTGACAACTGCGAACACGTCATCGAAGCGGCGGCCGAACTCGCCGAGACACTGCTGACCCGTTGCCCCGGGCTCACGATCCTCGCCACCAGTCGTGAACCCCTGGGCGTGCCCGGCGAGTTGGTCCGTCCCGTCGAGCCGCTCCCGCCCGACTCCGCGCGCCGGCTGTTCATGGAGCGAGCCTCGGTCGTCCGTCCCGACGCCGCGGCCGCGCTCCCCGACCAGGCGGCCGTGGACGAGATCTGCCGCCGGCTCGACGGTCTGCCCCTGGCCATCGAGCTGGCCGCCGCCCGGCTGCGGCTGCTCACCCCGCGGCAGATCGCCGACCGCCTGGACGACCGCTTCCGCCTGCTCACCTCCGGAAGCCGCACGGTGCTGCCCCGCCAGCAGACCCTGCGAGCCGTCGTGGACTGGTCCTGGGACCTGCTGGACGAGCAGGAGCGGACCGTCCTCCGCGAGGTCTCGGTGTTCGCCGGCGGCTGGGACCTGGTGGCGGCGGAGGCCGTGTGCACCGGCCCGGCCGCCGATCTCGTCGGCGCGCTCGTCGACAAGTCCCTCGTCGTCGCCACCCCGCACGACACGGCCGACGGCGCGGCGGGCGGGATGCGGTACCGCCTGCTGGAGACCATCCACGAGTACGCCGGCGAGCGGGCGGCGGAGGTTCCCGAGCTGCGGGCCACGGCCGAGCGGCGGCACCGTGCCTGGGTGCGCTCCCTGGTGGAGGAGGCCGAGCCGAAGCTCCGCTCGGGACACCAACTCCCCTGGGTGAGGCGCCTGGAGACCGAGCTGGACAACATCAGGGCGGCCCTGCACCGCGCGCTCCTCACCGCGGACGAGGAGGAGGCAGGCGCCCTGGTCCTCGCCATGAGCTGGTTCTGGTGGCTGCGCAACTTCCGCCACGAGGGCATGGAGTGGATGGACCTCGTCCTGAGACTCGGCGCGTGGCGCGACACCCGGAAAGCCACCCCGTCGGCCGGGGACCACCCTCCCGGAACAGGCTGCGGCGGCCTCCTGTCCGAGCTGGCGGACGTCGACCCCGTCGCCTTCTTCCTCGACCACCGCGAGCCCGAGGAACACCCGCTATACCGCATGCGGATGCGGCTGCGGATGTTCCACCTGTTCATGAAGGTGGACGTGGTCCCGCTGGACGAGTGGGACGACGGCCGGACGCGGGAGTACGTGCAGGGCGTGCGGGCCGTCTTCGAGAAGGGCGGCCCGGACGCGGCGCGTATGCCCGGGATCATCTGGCCGCTCGCCGCGTTCTTCCTCGGCACCACGCAGGACATGCGGTCCGCGATGGACGCCGCTGTCGCCAACTGCCGTGCCTACGGCGGTGAGTGGGAGATCGGCGTCGCGCTGATGTTCCGTACGCATGTCGTGGTCGATGCCCCGGGCGGGATGACCGGAGTGGACGACGACCTGGCGGAGCTGCGCGTGCTCAGCCGGCGGGTCGGCGACCGCTGGATGCGCGCCCAGGTGTGCAGCGCGGCCGGTGAGGCGGCGATGGCCCGCAGCCGTTTCGCCGAGGCGCGCGAGGAGTACGCGGAGGCGCTGCGGCTCGCCTTCGAGGTGGGCGCGTACGCGGAGACACCGTTCCTCCTGGCCCGGCTCGCCGAGGTCGCCTACCGCTCGGGGGAACCGGCCAAGGCCCGGGCCATGCTCGACGAGGCGAGCACCGCGGCCGACCAGTACGGCGTCATGGACTCCCGCGCCTTCGTCAATCTGCTCCGTGCCCAGATCGCTCTGGACGAAGGGCAGATCGAGCCGGCCCGCGAGCTGTGGAGGAAGGCACGCGAGGACAGCTCCCGGGGCACCCCGCCACCGCAGTTCATGGCCGCGCTGAACTGGGTCGACGCGATCATCACGACCGCCGAGTCCGGCCCCGCGCTCGGCCTGCGGAAGCTGTGCGCGGCCGTGCGCGAGGCGGTGGAGGAGCGCTGCGCGGACGTGGTGGTCGCGGGACTGGTCGAAGCCGGGGCGGCCTTCCTCGCCGAGCTGGGCGCCCACGCGGCGGCGACCCGGTTGCTGGCCGCGGGCACCTGCTGGCGCGCCGGCCACCCCCGCCCCGACCGCGAGCGCGCCGAGGCGGATCGCATCCAAGCGAGGGCGCTGGCCGCTCTTGGCCCCGAACACTACGAGTCCGAGCGCGCCAGGGGAGCCGCGTACAGCAAGACGGAGGCGCAGAGGGATCTTGTCGGGGCGCTCGCGGAGTTTCCGTCCGGGTAGGGGAGTTGGCGGGTCCATGGGGGGGCGGGGCCGTGAGGCTGCGGTCCTACGGGAGTAGCCGGGCCTGCGGAACTTCCGGGACCCAGGGAATTGTTGGGCCCCCGGAGGCGCAGACCTGGCCGAACGGCTCGCGCAGGCCACCCCGAGTCCCGCCGAAGTCCCGTACGCGGCACGGGTGTTCAGCCGGGCTGCCCTCCCGCCCGTGCAGGTACGTTCCGGCACCCGGCGGGAAGGGCGGGGAGCCTACTGGCAGAGGAACTTCGACTCCGCCCAGTCGCCCAGGGCGGCCGAGGAAAACGGGCTGTGGGGCTCGACCACCAGGCGGATCGTCCGGTGGCCGGTGAGGTCGACATGGACGGGCACCGCCCGGTCGCCGCCCTCGATCACGGGTGAGCGCCAGAGGGGGACGCCGTCGGCATAGACGGCGAACCGCATCTTCCCGAGGCCCAGCGTCAGGTCGTCGACGCCGACCATCGCGTCGTACGCCGTGCAGGGGCGGTTGAGGTCGATGGTGACGGAGGACCTGCCGTGCACGGTCACCCCGTGCGCGTAGTCGGTGTTCGCGATCGACACCCCGCTGCGCTGCCACACCCAGCTGCTCTCGCCGAGCCGCATCTCGGGCTTGGTGTGGTCGCCGGTCACGCCGTAGTCCAGCTCGCTCCACTGGTAGACGACCGGAGCGGGCGGCGGCGGGGGCGGCTCGGGAGCCGGGGGCGGTGTGGGCGTCGGGGTGGGTTTCGGCGGGGCGGGGGTCGGCGTGGGCTCGGGCGCCGGGGCCGGGGCCGGGGGCGGCGTGCGGGACGGCTTCGGCTTCGGGGCGGGCTTCGGCCGCGCCGAGTGCGGCGGGACCGGCGTGGGCACGGGCGCTCGCAGGACGGGCGGGGCGGGCGGCGCGGGCGCGTCGGCCTTCTTGGGCGGCGTGGGGGAGGGCAGCGGAGCTTCGACGGCGGGCGAGGCGGCCGGCCGCGCCTCGGGCCGCTTGGCCGCGGTCTCGTTGCCGACCAGGGCGAGCGCCACCGCCGCGGCGGCCACCGCGACGACACCGGCGGCGATCCCGGCCTTGACCGGGGCGCCGACCCCCTCGGAGGCGGCCGCACCGCCCCCGGCGCTCGCGCCCCCCGAGCCGCCGCTCGCGGCGGAGGCCGCGCCCGCCGCTCCGGCCGCGCCCGCTCCGGCGCCCCCGGCGACCAGAGCCATGACCTTGGCGTATCCGGCGGCGCCGAACCAGCCGATGACCGCGACCGGCACGACCGCCGGGATACCGTTCGCGACTTCCTTGATCTGGCCCGCGGCCAGCCGGCACTTGGCGCACTCCTCCAGGTGCTTGCGCAGGCCCCGTTCGGCGCGGGTGCGCAGGCCGCCGCGGGCGTAGGCGCCGAGCCGGTCGGCGTAGCGCGCGCACTCCTCGTCCATCGTCAGCGTGGTGCTGACGTGCGCCTGGAGGTAGGCCTGCTTGAGGCCCTCGCGGGCGCGGCTGGCGAGGACGCGGGTGCCGTTCGCGTCGAGCCCGAAGAGCGTGGCGACCTCGCTGGGGGACTCGTCCTCGACCTCCGTGTGCCACAGCACGGCCTGCCAGCGCTCCGGCAGCGAGCGGAAGGCCTGCATGGCCATCGACTGCTCGGCCTCGTGCATGGCCCGTACGTCCGCGCCGAGGTCGAGGGTGTCGTCGTCGGAGACCTCCGAGCCGCGGGCGGCCTGCGCGGCGAACACCGCGAAGTCGTCCACGAGTTGCTCGCGCTTGGCGGTCTTGGTCCAGTTCGCGGCGACCCGTCGCACGGTGGTGAGGAGATAGGCGCGGACGGCGTGCTCGGGCCCGCTGCCGCCGCGTACGGCCTGGAGCATGCGGGCGAAGACCTCGGCCGTGAGGTCGTCGGCGGTGTGCGCGTCACGGCAGCAGGTGCGGGCGTAGCGGCGGACGGCGTCGGAGTGCCGGTGGTACAGCTCCTCGTAGGCGGTGTCGTCGCCCGCGCGCATCCGCTCGATCAGGTCGGCGTCGGAGGGCGGCGTGTCCACCGGCGGCGGCAGCACACCGGGGTCGCGGCGGTCGAACCGGTCGCGCTGGGGAGGAACACTCGGGTCGGGCGCGTCGGCCCCGGACGGGCCGGACCCGGGCGAGGCGTCGGCACCGGATACGGCACCGGATACCGCTCCGGACCCGGCGCTCGTGGCAGGCCCGGTGGCTTCGGAAGGCCCGGCCGATCCGGTGCCCGTGCCGGGAGCGGGCGCGGCGTCGGCCGGCGGGCCGGGCGACGGGATGTGGGCGGAGCCGCCGCCGCGCGGGCGGCCCTGGCTCGGCACCTGTCGCGGCGCTGCACCGTCGGATTCCGTGCCGCCGTCGGCGCCACTCTCGCCGAGGGACTCGTCCCGCCCGTCAACGCTCATCGCGGAAAGCCCCCGCCTGCACACTCGGACCCGAATACCGGGACAGAGTGCCACAGGTGCCCGAAGCGGTGCCGGTTCGTCCGGACCAACCACTCGTCCGAGGGGATTTGCCGTTCGGCAGTACTAATCCTCACCCGTTCGGGGAAAGGTCAACGGCCTCCTTGCCGAAGCGAGTTGACCTCCCGCCCGGGATGACCCGGATAAGGCGAAGGCTCCCGGTACGTGCGAGGAGTCCATATACGTACGGAAAGCGCGACCGTACGAGACGTTCGCCCCGCCCCTCATGTGAGGCGCATGTCCGAGGCGCCCGTGCGGAATGCCCACCTGAGCCGCCCGCGCGAGGTGCCCGTGTGAGACGTCCGCGCGAGGCGCCCGCGTGAGGTGGCCGCGCGAGGTGGCCGCGCGAGGTGGCCGGGAACGCGGACGGCGTGGGTTCGCCGGGGCGGTGCGCCCGGTGAACCCACGCCGGATGGAGATGCCGGGGCGACCTGCCCCGGCGCCGGTCACGCCGGACGGGAGCGGAGCCCCTCCAGCAGGATGTCCAGCAGCCGGGCCGAGGCAGCCGCCTGCTGGGCCGGGTCCGGCAGCGCGGGCGCCGCCGTCGCGATGACGAGCAGCACGTCCGCCACCGTCACGTCGGCACGCAACTCGCCCGCCGCGCGCGCCCGGTCGACCAGCCGGCCGACCACGTCGAGGAGGGCCGCCGCGCCGGCGTCGTCCACCTCCGCGATCACCTCGTCCTCCGGAGCGGGCCGCTGCTCGACCAGCCGCAGGTCGGGCGCGAGCTGGGACCGCTGCTGCGGCACCCGCGCCCCGTCCGCCTCCGAACCGTCCTCCGCGACGCCGACCCGCAGCACCTGCGGCGGCAGCAGCCGTCCGGCACCCGAGGCCACGGACGTCCGCAGGAAGCGCGAGAGCGCCGACCACGGCTCGTCCTCCTGGCCGAGCGCGGAGCGCGCCTGGTCGGTCAGCCGGGAGGTCTCCTCCTCGGCTATGCGGCGCACCAGGACGTCCTTGCTCGGGAAGCGCCGGTACACCGTGCCGACACCGACCCGGGCGCGGCGCGCGACGTCCTCCATCGGCGCGCCGTAGCCCAGCTCGCCGAAGACCTCGCGCGCGGCGCGCAGTACGTGTTCGAGATTGCGCTGTGCGTCCACGCGCAGCGGGGTCGTGCGCGGTCCGTCCACCGGCCCCCGTCCGTTCCCACCCGCCGCGCCGGCCCCGCCGCCCGGCGCGATGGCCGACGCGGTGGACCAATGAGAGTCCTGAATATGCATAAGCGTTCCCCCGGTAATGACGTCTCCCCCCGGAGACTCTCCCCGCCATCGACAGCCGGAGCGAGCGGAACAAGCTTGTGCGCGGGCCCTCGTGCGGACCCACCGAGCGCATCCCCCTACACCCCGTCGACAGACGAACATAGTTGAGTGGGAGTCAATTCAGAAGGGGCAGGTTCCGCACGGAGCGCCCCCCGATCGGAGTACGGGCCGGGTACGTCCCGGTTGACCCCCCTCCGAGTACCCCCCTCGCCCACCGTGACCTGGCCTTCTCCCTTGGACTCGGGCAAACCGGCCAACTCCGTACGTTGTCCGCGACCGGTCACACAAATTGACGGGGCTGTGGACAAACTCCGGACAGGGGTGCGTCATGGGATGGTGAAGGAACGCGCGCGCATTCTCTTGGTCGGCGGCGGCTACGTCGGGATGTACACCGCTCTGCGTCTCCAGCGGAAGCTGAAGGCCGAGCTGAGACGGGGCGACGTGGAGATCGTCGTCGTCTCCCCCGACCCGTACATGACCTATCAGCCGTTCCTCCCCGAGGCCGCCGCGGGCTCCATCTCCCCGCGCCACGTGGTCGTCCCGCTGCGCCGGGTCCTCGACCAGTGCCGGATCGTCATCGGCGAGGCCCGCTCGATCGACCACGCCAAGCGCACCGCGACGCTCACCACCCTCGCCACCGAGGAGGAGGGCGCGGGCGAGGAGCGGATCACGTACGACGAACTCGTGCTGGCGCCCGGCTCGATCTCCCGCACCCTGCCGATCCCCGGACTCGCCGAGTACGCCATCGGCTTCAAGACCGTCGAAGAGGCCATCGGGCTGCGCAACCACGTCATCGAGCAGATGGACATCGCCTCCTCCACCCGCGACCCCGCGATCCGCGACGCCGCCCTGACGTTCGTCTTCGTGGGCGGCGGCTACGCGGGCGTCGAGGCCCTCGGCGAACTGGAGGACATGGCCCGCTACACGGCGCGGTACTACCACAACATCCAGCCCGAGGACATGAAGTGGATTCTCGTGGAGGCCTCGAACCGCATCCTCCCCGAGGTCGGCGAGGAGATGGGCAGGTACACCGTCTCCGAACTGCGCCGCCGCAACATCGACGTACGCATGGAGACCCGCCTCGACTCCTGCGCCGACCGGGTCGCCGTCCTCAGTGACGGCGCCCGCTTCCCCACCCGTACGGTCGTCTGGACGGCCGGGGTGAAACCGCACCCGATCCTCGCCGCCACCGACCTCCCGCTGAACGAGCGCGGCCGGCTCCTGTGTACCCCTCAGCTCACCGTCGACGGCGCCCCGCACGCGTGGGCGGCCGGAGACGCGGCGGCCGTCCCCGACGTGACCGCCGGGCCCGGCAAGGAGACCGCGCCCAACGCCCAGCACGCCGTACGCCAGGCGAAGGTCCTCGGCGACAACCTCGCGCACACCCTGCGCGGCGAACCCCTGGACACGTACTCCCACGCCTACGTCGGCTCGGTCGCCTCCCTGGGCCTGCACAAGGGCGTCGCACACGTCTACGGGCGCAAACTGAAGGGCTATCCTGCCTGGTTCATGCACCGCGTCTACCACCTCAGCAGGGTGCCCACCTTCAACCGCAAGGCCCGTGTGCTCGCCGAATGGACCCTGGCGGGTCTCTTCAAGCGGGAGATCGTCTCCCTCGGCTCACTCGAACATCCCCGTGCGGAGTTCGAACTCGCGGCCGGTGGAAAGCCTCCTACCGACCCGAAGGGGTCGTCCTGACCGGACGCAGGAACTCCACCGGCTGGGGCGGCGTCTGAAGGATGTCGGCCCGGTCGGTCAGACTGCCAGACTGGTCCACGACTTTGGGCGGGCGCACCGCTCGCCCTTCTACCACGAGGCTTTCCCCACTGTGAACTTCACGCGCTGGAGCGCCCGGCTCCCCGGAACGCAGCGCCGCGCCGCAGCGCGGACCGAGCACACAGCCGTCCCGGACCGGCGCGGGGAAAGCTCCGTGCCCGCGGCCCGCGCCGAGCGGCTCACCGACGACACGCCGGCCGGACTCGGCGTCGACGAACTGCCGGCGCGCCAGGTCCTCGACCGCGTCCCCGCGCTCGTGGCCCTCGTGCACGGCCCGGACCACCGCGTCGCCTACGTCAACGACGCGTACACCGCAGCCTTCGGCGCCCGGCCGGTCGGCGCGCCCGCCCGCGAGGCCCTGCCCGAGCTGGACGCGCTCGGCCTGCTCCCGCTCCTCGACCAGGTGCTGCGCAGCGCCAAGCCCCGCACGGTCAAGTCCCGCAAGGTGTCCACCGGCCGCTCGTACACGTTCACGTGCACGCCCGTCGAAGGCACCCCGGGGGACCACGGCGGCGGCGTCCTGATCTTCGCGACCGACGTCACCGACCACGCCGAGGCCGCCGAGCGGCTGCGCGCCAGCGAGCGCCGCCAGCGCGAGACCGCCGTCACCCTCCAGCGCTCCCTGCTCCCCCAGGAGCTGGAGGAGCCCGACGACCTGCGCATCGCCGCCACCTACCTGCCCGGCGGCACGGAGGCCGCGGTCGGCGGCGACTGGTACGACGTCATCACCCTCGGCGGCGGCCGCACCGCGCTCGTCATCGGCGACGTCATGGGCCGCGGGGTGCGCGCCGCGGCGGTCATGGGCCAACTGCGCACGGCCGTCCGCGCCTACGCGCGCCTCGACCTGCCGCCCCACGAGGTGCTCCAGCTCCTCGACGGCCTCGCCACCGAGATCGACGCCAACCAGATCGCCACCTGCGTCTACGCCGTCCACGACCCGAACGAGGGACGGCTGGTCTACGCCTCCGCCGGGCACCTGCCCATCCTGGTGCGCAACGAGGACGGCACCACCGCGCGGGGTGACGAGCCGACCGGCCCGCCGCTCGGCACCGGCGGCTGGATCCACACCTCCGGCTCGGTCCCCCTCGGCCCCGGCTCCACCGCCGTCCTCTACACGGACGGCCTGGTCGAGCGCCGCGACGAGGACCTTGACGAGGGCATCGCCTCCCTGGAGCGCGCCCTGGCCGGCGCCACGGGCACGCCCCAGGTGATCTGCGACCGCCTGGTCCGCGCGGCCGGCGTCACCGCCGAGCACGACGACGACGTGGCCGTCCTCGTCCTTCAGCACCCCTCCCGCACCGGCCACGACGGCGAGCTGTTCCGCAACGCGGCCCTGGAGCTGCTCGGCGGAGTCGAAGCCACCCCACGCGCGCGTGCCTTCGCCTCCGGCGTGCTGACGAGCTGGCGCTTCCCGGCCGAGCTGCACGACCTCGGCGTGCTGGCCGCCAGCGAACTCGTCGCCAACTCCCTCCAGCACGGCACCCCGCCCATGCGGCTGCGGCTGCGCCGCACCGACCGCCGCCTGATCGTCGAGGTGACCGACGGCGACGACCACCTGCCGCGCCGCCGCCGCGCCGAACCGGCGGACGAGGCCGGCCGGGGCATCGCCATCGTCGCCACGATCGCCTCCAGCTGGGGCACGCGCCGCACACCGGGCGGCGGCAAGGCGGTGTGGTGCGAGTTCGCCCTGCCCCGCCCGAAGAAGAACTGACGGCACCCGGCCCCTGAGGCAGTCGCCTGCCAGGGACCGGGTGCTTGCCGGGCCGGGTGCCCGAGGAGTCGGATGCGAGACGGTTCAGGCGCCGAGAGTTGAGGCGCCGAGGGGTCGGGGCCGACGGTTCATGCGGCGATGGCTCGGCTGCCGACGATTCATGCGCCGATGGGTCAGGCGTTCGCCCTCGCCGGTTCCGCCGGTTCCGTCGGTTCCGTCGGAGCCCCGCCCTGCGCGACCACCCGGCTCTTCGCGAGCCAGGGCTGGTTCTGCACCGGGGTGAGCTGCCGCCCGAGCCGCACGGCGAGGAACGTGATGCCGAGCGAGAACAGCAGGAACACCGCGACGTACGGGCCGTGCAGCGACGCCCCCATCGGACCGCCCACCGCGGGACCGATCGCCAGCGCGAGCTGCTTCACCAGGGCGAACGCCGAGTTGTACTGGCCCGCCATGCCCGTCGGCGCCAGATCGGCCACCAGCGGAGCGACCGTCGGCGACAGCATCGCCTCACCGAGCCCGAAGAGCGCGTACGTCGAGACGAAGGCCGCCGTCGCCATGGTCTGGCTGCCGTGCCCGAGGCCCGCGTAACCGGCGGCCAGCCACGCGACCGCCCAGATCAGGCCGACCGCGGCGATCACCCGGGACCGCTTGCGGCGCTCCACGAACTTCAGCACCGCGAACTGCGCGACCACGATCATCGCCGTGTTCGCCGCCATCGCCGTACCGAGCGCGGACGTGGAGATGCCGGCCGCCTCGACACCGTAGGCCGAGAGCCCGGACTCGAACTGGCCGTAGCAGGCGAAGAACAGCACGAAGCCCAGCACGGACAGCTGCACCATGGCCCGGTTGCCCAGCAACTGCTTCCAGTCGCCACCCTTGCCCCGCGGGGCGCTCTCCCCGATCCGCGGCGCGCGCGGCATCCGCACCGTCGCCATGATCACGACGAGCAGCAGGAACATCGCCGCCTCGATCGCGAACAGCAGCGTGAACGAGCCGGCGCGGCTGGTGTCGACGATGTGGCCGCCGATGAGACCACCGACGCCGAGCCCGAGGTTCTGCAGGAAGAACTGCATCGCGAACGCCCGGGACCGGGTCTCCGCCGTCGAGCAGTCCACGATCATCGTCGCGAGCGCCGGCTGCATCACGGCCTGACCGGCACCGAGCGCCGCCGCCGACAGCAGTACGGTCGTCGCGCCGCTCGCCAGACCGAGGCTCAGCGCACCGAGCGCGGCCGTGAGCAGGGCGACGAGAAGGACCGGCAGCGGGCCGCGCCGGACGATCGCCCGCCCGGCGAAGGGCAGCACGACGAGAGCGGCCACGGCGAAGACGGCGAGCACGATGCCCGCCGTCATGGAGCCGAGTCCCCGCACCTGCGCCACATAGACGTAGAGGAAGGGGACGGTAAAGCCGAGCCCGAACGCGCTGAGTGCGTTGCCCACGTGGATCCGGCGCATCGCCGCGCCCATCGCCCTGGTCACTTTCACCTGCCTTGGTCGTGAAGCCGCAGTGGCCCGCTCCGGCGGGGCGGCGTCCTGACGACACGTTCCCCCGCATGGATGCAGGCCTGAAGACTTCGAAGCTAAAGTTCGAAGTTGAACTCTACACCTCGAAGGACTTCGACGCCAAGCGGTGCCGTGCCATACTCGGGCCATGGGCGACACCCCCGGCGTCAGCGAGCCGACCCTCGAAGAACAGATCGCCGCGTACCAGCGCGAGTTCCAGGACCTCGACCCCCAGGTCGAGAAGATCGTCTCGGCGCTGTCCCGCCTGAACCGGCGGATGAACGTCGCCTACGGCCGCCAGACCGCCGCCCTCGGCATCAGCAACGCCGAGTGGGAGGTCCTCAAGGCCCTCGTACTGGCCGGCGCCCCCTACCGGCTGGGCCCGAGCGAGCTGGCCAAGCGCCTCGGCCTGACCCCGGCCGCCATGACCCACCGCATCGACCGCATGGTCGGCGAGGGCCTGGTCACCCGGGAGCGGGACGAGTCGAACCGGGTCCGCGTCATCGTCGAGCTGACGGACGAGGGGCGGGAGAAGTGGCTGGAGGCGATGCGGATGGCCACGGTCTTCGAGGAGGAGCTGCTCCAGGACCTCTCCGCCGACGAGCGCGGTGTCCTGGGAGAGGTGCTGACCCGGCTGCTGCGCCGCGTCGAGGACGCCCAGCCGGACGCCGGCGGCCGGCTCAGCGACCTGGATTAAAGATCTTGACAGGCAGGGGTTGACACTGCCTCTCCAGATCCGTAGGGTTCTTCGAGTTGCCACGGGGCCGGAACGGTTCTGCGACAGCACATCCGCCGCGGACGCGGCACCCAAACCACCAGTACGATCTCCCACTCGGGTTGAATTCGGCGTGCCCGAATTGAATTCGATTTGGACCTGGCAGCCCGATTAGGAACTGCCGGCAGGATCCGCTAAAGTTTGGGACGTCGGAACGGCCCAACAGCCGGGAAGGCAAACCCCGCTGACTGGGAATCAGGCCCGAAAGGATCTGATAGAGTCGGACTCGCCGGAAAGGGAAACGCGAAAGCGGAAACCTGGAAAGCGCCGAGGAAATCGGATACGGAAACGGTCTGATAGAGTCGGAAACGCAAGACCGAAGGGAAGCGCCCGGAGGAAAGCCCGAGAGGGTGAGTACAAAGGAAGCGTCCGTTCCTTGAGAACTCAACAGCGTGCCAAAAATCAACGCCAGATATGTTGATACCCCGTCTCCGGCCGATCGGCTGGGACGAGGTTCCTTTGAAAAAGTCCTGCTCCTTCATTGGGGCAGGCGCACAGCGAGGACGCTGTGAACCGAGGGATTATTCCTCCCTCTGGTTCCGCTCTCGTGGTGTC